>SYDJ01000181.1 GCA_005801205.1 Gammaproteobacteria bacterium | reverse complement strand
GGAATACGATTTTCACCCTGCAGTTGGCAGCCCAGAGGCGGAGCTTTACGAGCAGTTTTTGCCGCATCGCGATTGGCTAAAATAACGCTTGAAGACGCTCCGCTTATCCACCCCACGCAATTGATGTAATTTTTAAGTGAACTCTCATGACTGATCAATACGCCGTATTCGGCAACCCTATCAATCACAGTAAATCCCCTGCTATCCACCGCCAGTTTGCCGAGCAAACGGGGCAGGATTTGCACTACGCCAAGCACTTAGTGGCAGAAGATGAGTTTGTAAAAACGGCTCAAGCCTTTTTTGCAGAGGGCGGTAAAGGCTTAAATGTGACCGTGCCTTTCAAGATTGAAGCCTTTCACTTTGCACAAGAATTAACGCCGCGCGCCCAATGTGCGGGCGCGGTGAATACGCTTGCACTGCAAGCGGATGGAAAAATTCTAGGCGATAACACCGACGGCATTGGCATGGTGCACGATATGCACAACCTCGGTTGGGAATTGCAGGGGAAGCGTATTTTGATTTTGGGTGCGGGCGGGGCGGTGCGCGGAATTATACAGCCGGTGTTGGCGGAGCAGCCCGCGCAGGTGGTTATTGCCAACCGCACAGTATCAAAAGCTGAGGAATTGGCAGCGCACTTTCATGATCTTGGTGATGTGCAGGCGCGCAGTTTTGAACGGTTAGCGGGCGAAAGCTTTGATGTTGTGATAAATGGAACTTCGGCCAGTTTAGGTGGAGACTTGCCACCTTTGCCCAAGGGTTTACTCAATCCGAATGCCAGTTGTTATGACCTTATGTACGGCGCAGAACCAACCGTATTTTTGAAATGGGCGGCGGAACAGGGCGCTGTAAAATTAGCTGACGGTTTGGGCATGTTGATTGGTCAGGCTGCTGAAGCTTTCTATTTGTGGCGGCAAATTCGCCCAGAAGTGATCCCGGTGATTACAGCACTACGGCGGCAGCTTGCGGAGAAAAAATAAAATTTCTTGGGTGGTAATCAATGACCCTAATGGAACTGCGTTATTTGGTAGCCGTGGCAGAGACGCGTCACTTTGGCCGTGCCGCTGATCGCTTTAATGTCAGCCAATCAACCTTGAGTATGGCGGTGCGCAAACTTGAGGAAGATTTGGGGGTGCCGAATTGATAGAAATGCTGAAAGGCTCCCCAGCATGAGCCGGGGAGCACATAAATCATTTAGCGTAATACTTGGTTTCTTTTTTCGTAGCTTCTTTTTTAATCGTTTCTTGCAGTTTTATTGCAGACGGGGTGCTTCCAATTTTTTTGTTGCGCACTGTAGCAAGACTCACGACCGGATCGGGGTATTTGCCGCCTGAAAACTTTTGCACCTCTACTACAGTGGCGCTTCCACTCGCATCAACTTGAATATTGAATACATGCCAATACTTTTTAGTGTTATCTCCGCTGGCCTCTACGGGCGAAAACACATGGATACGCCCACGAAGGTTTAGCTCCACGCGAGCAGGTGATGATGCGATTGTACCTGTGCCACTAAAGAGCCTTACCACAAATCGGTAAGTACCTGCGTGAGGGAAGTCGGGCACAGTAACTACTTCGGGGCCAAAGCTAGTCGTGTCATCTACATCCAAGTCAAAAACCACGCCGTTGACTTCTTCAGTTTTGTTACCGAAGTAAATCTGGTGTTCCATATCCGCATCCGCATCCGCATCAGGTACAAACCAGTGTGAATCGAGATCATCCGGGTTTTCGCCCCATGTCAGGGTAATCGTTGCGGAACTCTCAGCGAGTTGCAGACAGGTTTCTATAATACTGTCACCACTTCCTGAATGGATAACCACGGTATCACTCTGGGAGCCGGAAATAGACGTTAACAAAATGGATGATCCCTTACGCACCGGTAAAACAAAGGCTCCTGTGCTGTCGCTGTAGCCAGTACTTTGGCCAATGTAGTCGCGTCCGCTGGCGATGATACGAGCATTGGCCAGTGGCTTGTTACTGGCATCTCGCACGCAGCCGCGCAGGTTCACAGTTTCGTAAACGCGGTCGGCATTCCAAGTGGTGAAATGGGTGACGGTACCGCGATAGAAGTACTGACCACTTTCTTGTACCAGTGTTGCTTCACCTTCCTCAACCCAAAAACCGCTGGCATCATCGAAATAAAACAACGGAATCTTTGCAGGTGCTGTTTCTGTCGTTATGCGGCTGGCCACAGGAATAGAAATAGTGGCGCTGACACCGGGGGCTAGTTGCAGCAGGTTGCCAGCAGCATCGCGAAAGCTGGCGTCCAGCGCACCAAAAGACTCTATCAAGCTAATTTCATCTGTTTCGGGGTCACGTGCTTCGTAGCTCCCCGGCATAACACCTGCATCACCGGATGGGTCGATAATCGTGAGTGAAGGGGTGATTGTGCCGCTCGCAGGGTTGCCACTTTCAGTCACAAAGGCATTGGCAGGCAGCTCAATCAACGTCTGTTCATCTACTATTAGGCTTGCGGCCGAATTAGCAGAAAAGCTATTGCTGTAATGGGCGCTTAACACTAAGGCCGAATGTTCTACGTTGGGTTGCTCAGCAGAGTTGGAAAAAATCTCGCTGCGGGCAGCAAAGCCATCGCGTTGGGCATTCAATACAAAGCGCGCTGAAATACCCAATCCTTCTATGCGAAAGGTGCCATTTTCGTCAGTTAAGGCTGTAGTATTCATGAGATTGTCGCCGTCCTCATTGAGCGCAGTAACGGTGACTTGTGCCTGACTAATGGGTGCGCCAGTGTGATAGTTATTAATAGTGCCCGTTAGCACACCCAAGGGGCTGCAGCTGACACTGATATTGCTGATATTGGTTTGCAGGGTGAGCTGAATGGGGCTGTTTATAGTGCAACTCTGCCGAAAAGGAGCGTTACTCAAACTGAGCGTGATTTGAGTACCTTCTTTTAATGAATTGGGAAAACTAAAACTGCCATTATTACTAATATTAAGGGTTTGGTCGCCGGCATGAAGGTTCAGGCTTCCATCTAACCCACTGATGCTGCCACCCAACGAGTAGAGTGGCGCTGACGATTGAGCACTGGAGCTAGCGGCAGAGCTAGCCGTGGAACTAGAAGTAGTAGTAGCGCTGGAAATAGAGCTAGCAGTTGAGCTGACAGCAGAGGTAGAACTCACAGCGGGGATTGAGCTAATCGCAGGGGAGCTACTGTTACCACCGCCGCCACAAGCGACTAAAAAAAGTCCAGTAAATAAAGTGAGGGTTAAAGTTGCTGCCTTCATAGAGGGTTCCTTGTTAAATACAGTTACGAGGATCAATCTCAATACCTAATTAGAGGTGCAATGAGAAGCGGCTGCGATTGTCGAATAAATTGTACTTTGCCGCAACCGTCCAAGGGAACTTGGTCAAGAGAGTGTGATTAGATACACCTTTAGGCTGAGCATCAATTTGAACTATGGTAAATTCGGCCGCTTGTGCTTCTGATTGCCACTATGATCCAAGCTTCGTTGTTTGTACTTCCAGAGACGCTATTAAATATGACCCTAATGGAACTGCGTTATTTGGTAGCCGTGGCAGAGACGCGTCACTTTGGCCGTGCCGCTGATCGCTTTAATGTCAGCCAATCAACCTTGAGTATGGCGGTGCGCAAACTTGAGGAAGATTTGGGGGTGTTGCTGTTTGAGCGCAGTAAGTCGGGCATTCGCACCACGCAAATGGGTGAGCAGATTATCGCTCAGACGCAGCGCGCACTGGCGCAGGCCGATAGTATTATTGCTCTGGCAGAAGCCGATAAAAATCAACTCAGCGGGGAGTTAAAGCTCGGTGCTATTTTTACCCTAGGCCCTTATTTGCTGCCGCAACTGATTCCATCGTTAAAGTTAATTGCAAACCAGCTGACGTTGAGTTGTTACGAGGGTTATAACAGTGACCTGCGCCATAAGCTGCGCACCAGTGAGTTAGATGCCATTCTTATCTCACAGCCCTTCGTTGAAGCGGACGTAGTCACGCAAGAGATTTATAGCGAACCACTTCAATTGGTGATGCCGCCAAACCACGCACTTGCCGCCAAAAAAACTATCGCGCTGGATGATTTGCACGAACAACCTTTTTTATTATTAAGCCAAAAGCAATGTCTGCGCGAGCAAGTGCTGGCGGTGTTTGAGCCCTCGGCTAAAAACGCGATTGACTGCAGTAGTTTGGATACCTTGCGCCATATGATTGCCATTGGTTTGGGTATTAGTATCTTGCCATCATCGGCAACGAGCTCCGCCCTTTTTTCATCGCAAGCCTTGGTCACGCGACCATTGCAAAGTCATCCCGTTCGTAAAATTTCTTTAGCATGGCGCGCAAGTTTTCCACGCCATAAAGCGATAGATGCTGTGCGCCGCGCGATTCAAGTCAATAGCTGGCAATACACCACCGCACAAGATACCAGCGGGTCTGGCCTTTTGGTAGAAAACCAAAGTTGGTAGTGGAAAGAACTTAATAGTAAAAACAAAAGTTGATAATTATCGGCGTGGCGATATAAAAAATTATGACCAATATAAATCCTATTAAAAAAATTGTCATTGTGGGCGGCGGCAGCTCGGGCTGGATTGCGGCATCCATGCTGTCTTATCATCTCAAATCAGAATTATGCGAAATCGAATTGGTTGAATCTGATGATCTTGGCACTATCGGCATTGGTGAATCGACAATTCCTCCCGTTGTACGCTTGATACAAAACCTTGGTATTGATGAGCAACAATTTATTCAAAATACTCAAGCCTGTTTCAAGCTCGGCATTAAATTTATTGATTGGCGACAAAAAAATGAATCCTATTTTCACCCGTTTGGGGTTATCGGAAAACGCATAGGTTCCCACGATTTTTATCAGTGTTGGTTAAAGGCCACTATGCAGGGCGACACCTCGCCACTGCAAGATTTCTCACCCTGTTCGGTAATGGCAGAGCAAGAAAAATTTTTCTGGCCAACGCAATTACAAAATACGCCCATTGGTGGCGCAAGCTATGCCGTGCATTTAGATGCAAAATTAGTGGTGAATTATTTACATAAATACGCAAGTGAACGCGGAGTAAAACGCACCGAGGGCACAGTCACGCAAGCGACACAAACCGCCACGGGTAATATTGAAAAATTAATCTTAAGTGATGGCCGCGAAATTCACGGTGATTTTTTTATCGACTGCACCGGTTTTAAATCGCTACTGATTGAAAAAACGCTGGGCGTGGGTTTTGAAGATTGGTCAACATATTTGCCTTGTGACCGCGCGGTGGTGGTGAAAACTGCTGCGCAAGAAAAACGCCCGCCCTATACCACCGCGACTGCACGCAAAGCGGGTTGGGGTTGGAAAATTCCGCTGCGCAATAGCACCGGCCACGGCTATGTCTATTCCAGTCAATTTTGCAGTGATGCGGAAGCAAAATCGACGCTGCTAAAAAATCTCGATGGGCCGCGTATTAATGACCCACGTGTTATTCCCTTCGCTACCGGTCGCCGCAAAAACATGTGGGAGAAAAATTGCCTGTCGCTGGGTTTGTCTTCTGGGTTTGTAGAGCCACTTGAATCCACCTCTATTCATTTAATTGCGCGCGGTATGGATTTCTTTTTGCGCTTTTTCCCCGACCGCGATTGTGACCCGAGTTTAATTAAAGAATACAACCGCCGCATGGCAACGGATTTTGAAGAAGTGCGCGATTTTATTGTGTTGCACTATTGCACCACACAACGTGAAGACACAGATTTTTGGCGTTTTTGCAAAACAATGGAATTGCCTGAATCGCTACAAGAGCGTATCGCCTTATTTAAAGGCCACGGTATAGTACGAGAAGGTACCGATGAATTATTTCGTAGCACCAGTTGGCAATCCGTTTTCGAAGGAATGGGTATTAGACCTAACAAATATTGCCCGCGCGTGGACAATATGGACTACCAGGAAATTAGCGATACGCTAAAAATGGCGCGGCAGGCAATTCAATCTATGGTGAAAACTTTGCCAAGCCATGACGAGTTTTTACGGCAGAATTGTGGCGATGAAACATAGATTATGACTCATTTAATCTGCTTTTTTAATCCAGTGCATATAGTCTCAACCGCTGACAAGGGCTGACCGGTAATGAACATTACGGGTTAGCCCATGCTTTTTCTTTCGCAAATTATCGACTAAATTTTTTGTGCAACGCAGCTTCAACAGGCTTGGCGACAAACTGACTTACATCGCCACCCAGAAAAGCAATTTCGCGCACTATGGATGACGAAATATAAGAAAGATGTTCGGCTGGCGTCAAGAACAAGCTTTCCATGGTTGGAGCTAAAGCGCGGTTCATATTCGCCAATTGAAATTCATATTCAAAGTCAGAAACCGCACGCAAGCCACGCACTACGGCTTGAGCTTGTTGTTGGCGAACAAATTCCACTAACAAAATATCAAAACCAACCACTTCAACGTTGGGTAGGTGTGCGAGCGTTTCTTGCGCAAGCGCAACGCGCTCCTCTATGGTAAATAAAGGATTTTTACGATTACTTGCAGCAATAGCGACAACTACACGGTCAAACAAACGGCAGGCTCGTTCAACCAAATCGATATGGCCATTGGTAATAGGGTCAAAAGTACCCGGGTAAACCACTTTACGCATGGAAAGCTCTCTTTTGGGGTTTATTGTGGGAGCATAGTAAACAATTTGGGAGGTAAGCACAAAAGACAATCCCAAAAGCCAACTTTTTTTGAGACATCTAATTTTTTGGAGGGCGGTATTTTTTGATGAGGCTTGGTAGTCGTTATATTAATTGGATACGTATCTAACAGGTTTTTCGCATAGATTAATTTCATCTATCGCTAGGTTTTTAACTGTTTTTGAGCATAAAAATTATGGTTTAAATACTTAGGCTTCAATTGAAAATAAATATCTGTTTAAGCTCATAAAGGATTGGTGGTTATTTCAAATTGGTTTTAACTTTTACATGCTTTGAGCTGAACACCTGAACCTTTTTTTATAAAAGGTTATACACTCTTTAAGTGAGGCTAAATTTACGTTGTTGTATAAATTCAAGTTAACTGGAGGTATTTGCAGTGAACAATACAAAATCGACACGTTTAGGCCAGATTCTTTTAGAGAAAGGATTGATCACTAAAGCGCAGCTTGATATAGCTGTTAAGTTACAACTTCAGCGTCGTACGAATACGCATCTAGACCAGCAATTGCCGACATCTCTAGGTGAGATTTTAATTGAGCAAGGTTTTATTGGCCGGTTGGAATTAAATCGCGGGCTAAATTGGCAAATGTTATTGCGCAAAATGACATTAGTGATGTCGTTTTGTGCTCCCATGATGGCTGTATTTAGCCCAGTTGCCACAGCGGCAAATTCATCGAGTTCTTCCTCGAGCAGTTCAAGTAATGCAGCTATTCCTTCCCCGAAAAGAATTGAAGCTGAATCATTTTCTGCAATGAGTGGAGTTCAAACAGAGCCTACATCAGATATCGGTGGAGGCCAAAATGTGGGTTATCTTCATAATAACGATTGGATGACTTATAAAAACGTAACAATCAATGCTCCAGTTGCGGGCAACTATAAAATTACCTACAGAGTAGCGGGGCCGGGTGGTGGCAGTTTCGCGCTTAAAAATGCAGACACTCAAGTCATTTATGACACGGTAAATGTTGCGGGTACGGGTGGTTGGACTAGCTGGAAAAACATAGAGCGCATCATCACACTCCCCGCAGGAAATCACGCATTTACAATAGCCATTATTGCTCGTGGTAATGGCTTCAATTTAAATTGGTTTGATGTTGAAAGCATGGGCAGCTCACTGCCTTTGACAATACAAGCTGAAGAATATGCAACCATGAGTGGTGTTCTGGCGCAGTCAACGTCAGATGTTGGCGGCGGTCAGAATCTTGGTTATATGGATGCCAACGATTGGATGTCTTATTCAAATCATCGCGTTTATATTCCGGTTACCGGTAGCTATAAAATTACTTATCGTGTTGCAGGTTTAGGTGGCGGTAGTTTTGCACTCAACGAGGCGGATACTAGCGTCACGCACGATACTGTTAATGTGGGCAACACAGGTGGCTGGCAGACATGGGTAAATCTAGAGCGGACGGTTACCCTAACTCAAGGCACGCATTCCTTTCTTCTTTCGGTGATTGCTCGAGGAAACGGTTTTAATCTGAATTGGTTTAAAATTGAAAATATTCCAAACAATATCAGTAGTTCCGCATCAAGCTCTTCAAGCTCTGTAATGGCGAGCTCATCCAAGAGTTCTTCAAGTGCTAGCCCATCTTCAGCCGCCTCTTCTAGTGTTCGCAGCGCCACTCCTCATTCAGAACAATTTTCAACGGTCGCGGGTACAGTAGGCTTGAAGTGGCTCATTCCTAACCAGCGTGAAAATGGTGATTTTTTGGATATAACAGAATTGGGTGGCTATGAGTTGCGTTACCGGAAGGATACTGACAGTGCATTTACCTATCTAACGTTGAATGATGCTTGGCAAAATTTTTATAACTTCAGTTGGCTCTCCGGCAATTATGCCTTTCAAATTTCCGCGTTTGATAAAAATGGAATGTACAGCGGCTTTGTGGATTTAGTTCCACATTGATTAGCTTTACGATTGCTCGCGGTAAAACAGCCGGTAGCTCACCGCGCCGGCATGTTTATCGCGGTGCAGTTGCCAATTGATGGGCGGTTGATATTCATCATCACGGCCAGATTCGATATAAATAGTCGCGTTATCTGCCAACCAATTCCCTGCCTCCAACGCCTCTATGACGGCTTGCCACAGTTTCAATTGAAAGGGTGGGTCGATAAAGATGATGTGATAGGGCGCATCCGTATTTCCCCTCTGCAACAACCCCAACACATCTGCATTCACAACGCGGCCTTGCTCAGCCTTAAGGCTGTCTAGATTGGCTTTGAGCTGTGCGGCGGCTTTGGCATCGCGTTCAACCAAAACGCTTATTTCTGCCCCGCGCGATAAGGCTTCAATGCCTAGCGCGCCTGAGCCCGCAAACAAGTCCAAACAACGCGAACCTTGAATTTCCGGTGCCAACCAATTGAAGAGTGTTTCTCGGATGCGGTCGCCTGTAGGGCGCAAGCCATCCACATCGGGAAAACCGAGTTTTCGGCCGCGCCACTGACCGGCAATGATGCGAAGTTGATTGTTTTGCATGGCTTTGGGCGACGGTCGCTCGGGTTTCACGGCTTAATTCTCAAATTTCAAAATAGAAGTGTTAGGAATGATGGTAGGATAACGGTTTTTTATAGCTCCCTGTTAATCCTGAATTATTGAAGAATCTGCGCCCTATGTTTTCCAAGTTTTTCAAACGATCTGAACCCAAGCCCGCCGAACCTACTGCAATCATTAGCGATGTAGACGCTGCAGCACCCCTAGCCGTTTCCGATGCAGTGGCAACTGAAGCTCAAGCACCCGCTCAAGCAACGGCCGCCGCAGAACCCAAGCTCGGTTTTTTTGCGCGCATCAAGCAAGGCTTAAGCCGCACCAGCAGCAATTTTGCGCAGGGTTTAGGCAACCTCATTCTCGGCCGCAAAACCATTGACGACGATTTATTTGAAGAGCTGGAATCGCAACTTTTGATTGCCGATGTCGGTTTGGATGCAACCACCGAAATTATCGACAACCTCACCAAAGCCGTCGCCCGCAAACAGCTTACCGATGGCGATGCGCTCTACGCCGCACTGCGTGAACAACTCGCGCTCTTACTTCGCCCCGTTGAAAAGCCGCTCGTGGTTGAAAACCGCGTGGTCGATGGCATCAAAAAGCCCTATGTGATTTTGGTGGTTGGCGTAAATTGTGTGGGCAAAACCACCACCATCGGCAAGCTTGCCAAGCGTCTGCACAATCAAGGCAAAAAAGTGATCTTGGCTGCAGGCGATACCTTTCGCGCTGCCGCTGTTGAACAATTACAAGTCTGGGGTGAGCGCAATCAAGTGCCCGTGATTGCCCAGCACACAGGTGCAGATTCTGCCTCGGTAATTTACGATGCCCTGCAAGCAGCCCAAGCGCGCGGCATGGATGTATTAATTGCCGATACCGCTGGCCGCTTGCACAACAAAGATCACTTAATGGATGAGCTCGCCAAAGTGAAACGTGTGTTGGCTAAGCTGGACGCAGGCGCACCCGATGAAGTCTTGTTAGTGCTGGATGCCGGCACCGGCCAAAACGCCGTGAATCAAGCACAACAATTTATTGAGGCGGCGGGCGTAACGGGCTTGGCCTTAACCAAGTTGGACGGCACCGCCAAAGGCGGCGTAATCTTCGCGCTCAGCAAAAAATTTGGTTTGCCGGTGCGCTTTATCGGTGTGGGAGAAGGTATCGACGACCTTCAACCCTTTGCTGCCGAACCCTTTATTGAAGCCTTATTTAGCCAAGCGACAGAGTAAAAAGGAGACTTCGTGATACGTTTTGAGAACGTCAGCAAGCGCTATGACAATGGCTTTGAATCGCTTTCACGCATCAATTTTGCCGTTGAACCGGGCGAAATGCTGTTTTTAACCGGCCACTCGGGTGCCGGTAAAAGTACACTTATGAAGCTCATCATGCAGATGGAGCGCCCCAGTAACGGCCAGATAACGGTGGATGGGCACGATCTCAATCGCATGTCCAACAGCCAAATTCCCTACTATCGCCGCAACATCGGCGTGGTTTTCCAAAACCACCAACTCCTATTTGATCGCAGCGTATTTGATAACGTCGCCCTACCGCTGCAAATCGCGGGCTTGTCCCACCATGACATTGGCCGCCGTGTGCGCGCCGCCTTGGATAAAGTCAGCCTGCTCGAAAAAGAGCGCTTGAACCCGATTGTGCTTTCCGGCGGCGAACAGCAGCGTGTCGGCATTGCTCGCGCCGTGGTGAATAAGCCAACCATGCTGCTGGCAGATGAACCCACCGGCAACCTCGACCCCGAGTTATCTGAGGAGATCATGACATTATTTCGCCAGTTCAACGAAATTGGCGTCACGATTATGATCGCCAGCCACGATGTTGAGCTGCTTAAACGTATGAACAAACGCATTCTCGGCCTCGTTGAAGGCAAACTCGTACACGATGGGGTGCTCTGGTGAAATCAAAACGTCCCTCGGTCACCGGCAACCGCCCCAGCACGCGCCCTTCTACGGGCGCTCGTCCTTCTACCGGCGCGAGCCGAGGAGCCAGCGTCACTCGTCGCCCAGAGCGCGCACCTGCGCCTGAACCCGCTCGTCAGCAAGGCGCAGTGCAAAGCAAAATTAGATTGGCCGATAAATTTGAAGCCTATTTTGCGCACCACAGCACCTCCGCCATCGACAGCCTAGTGCGCTTGCTAGAGTCGCCATTTCAAAGCCTAATGACTTGGCTGGTTATTGCGATTGCGGTGGCCATTCCCGCTGCGCTCTACATTGGCTTTGCCAATTTGCAGCATCTTGGCGAAACCTGGGAAGGCTCCAGCCAAGTCTCGGTATTCCTGCGCCCTGAAACGACTGACGCTCGAGCGGAGGAGATGCGCACTAAACTGGCGACCCGCGCGGATATCGCCAAGGTGATTTACGTCTCCCCAGCGCAGGGTTTAGAAGAGTTCAAAGCGCAATCTGGCCTAGGTGAAGTGGTCGATAGCTTAGAGAAAAACCCACTCCCCGGCACTTTATTAGTGACCCCACGCTTGCAAAATGGCAGTGACGCCGCCATAACGTCACTAGAACAATCCTTACTGGCCGACCCAGCCGTCGCCGATGTACGCTTAGATATGCAATGGGTTAAGCGCTTACAGCAGCTTATGGTGCTCGGTAAGAAGATGGTATTCGGCCTCGGCGGCTTGCTCGCCTTAGGTGTTCTACTGGTCATAGGCAACACTATTCGCCTTGCCATAGAAAACCGCCGCGATGAAATATTGGTCGTAAAGCTGGTAGGCGGTACAGATTCTTATGTTGCGCGCCCCTTTCTTTACACCGGCTTGTGGTACGGCATTGGTGGCGGTTTGCTCGCCTTGGTAATACTGGGAATCGGCTTTTTTTGGGTATCGAGCACGGTCAATCAGCTGGCAGCCCTCTACCAAAGCAACTTCCGCCTACAAGGTTTGGGGTTCTTTGGCAGCATGCAATTAGTCCTCTTGGCTGGTTTAACGGGGTGGGTAGGTGCTTGGATTGCGGTATTCAAACATCTGATCCAAATTCAGCCCCGTTGACGTATATCAAACACAATCTATGACAAGCATCACTTGCGGAACTTTCCGTTAGATAGCACTCTAAAAAAACAAGTGCTAGACTCTAGCCACGCAAGAAACTACGAGCCTCACGCTCAATTATTTATGTACATAGAAGTTATTGGAGAAGTTGAATGAGCACAAGCACAAGTCTGCAGCCCATAGGCGTACTCGCCCCCGGCGCAAACCTGAACGCCTATGTTCAAGCGGTGAGCGCTTTTTCTATCCTTACGGTAGAAGAAGAGCAAAAGCTCGCAAACGATCTGTATTTTAACGGCAACCTCGACGCTGCGCGTAAGTTGGTTATGGCGCACCTGCGCTTTGTGGTACACATCGCTCGCTCCTACAATGGCTACGGCCTGCCGCTGGGCGATTTGGTGCAAGAAGGCAATGTTGGCTTAATGAAAGCGGTAAAGCGCTTCAACCCTGAAAAAGGTGTGCGCTTGGTGTCTTTCGCGGTGCACTGGATT
>SYDJ01000180.1 GCA_005801205.1 Gammaproteobacteria bacterium | reverse complement strand
TGTGGATGCTGCTCACCGGCGAGCGCGACAATCAGCGCTTACAATTGAGCGAAATGCTGGAGGGTTACCAAGAATTTTGCGATGTTGATTTGGCGGAACTACAACTCATAGAAGCCCTGCGCAGCATGCGCATAATGCATTACAGCGCGTGGCTTGCACGGCGCTGGACTGACCCTGCCTTTCCACGCTATTTCCCGTGGTTCAATACCGAGCATTATTGGTCGCAACATATTTTGGAATTGCGCGAGCAATTGGCGGCAATGCAAGAGCCGCCGTTGGCGATATTCTAAGTAAAAAAGCATGTAATGCGGTTTAAGTGACATGCGCTAAATCGTCTGGTAGGCTCGGCATCTTATTGATTTATTGTTAAATAATTTTTGCTCAACTTGAATGCTGCTATATGTTTAATTTTTTTACTCAGCCCCTAATTTTCTTTACCGAATCATGAACCGGAGAATGCTTTGAAACTTAAAGACGCAATTCAAAATCTTGGCCAAACAAAGGCCACAGCTATCGCGCATAAATTATCAAATGAAATGAATGTTGATTGGGATGCTGGCGCATGCTTTGTCTTTAAAGTAATTACAAATGATCCTAACCGTGTACCTGGAAATATTGGGGGAGTAAATGATGATGAGCACACAGCCATTAAAAAATGGCTCCAAAAGTACCAGACAGGAAAGGAAGGTTGTGCCAGTAAAAGAGTTTCAAATCCACCCGGTATTGTAGCTGACCCGATTATTGAGGAAATTATTGGGGCTAAGCTTACTAATTTAACAAGTGAAGAATTGAATAAAGTTACATACGCTCATAGGCTTGGTATGTCAGCAGAAAATATTCTTGGCCTTATGCTAGAGGAGTACCTTGCAATAAACCTGCAAGCGCATGGCTGGCATTGCGCTTGGGGAGAAACAGTTAAATCCGTGGATTTTGTAAATGAAGATGGCAGCCTGTTGCAAATTAAAAATAGAAGTAATTCTGAAAACAGCTCCAGCAGCGCAGTTCGAGATGGAACAGAGATTGAAAAGTGGTACCGAATTAAGGCTGATCGTATTGAGTATATGTGGACGTCACTAAATCGCATATGCGGAACCTCACACCTTAGTGAGGAAGATTTTGTTTCTTTCGTGACATCAACAATCAAAAGCAATCCAAACTGTTTAGCCGTAGAAGAAAATAACCCATGGCAACAGCAAAAGAACTAAGTTTTGGTTTTTAGCCAAAACTCAGTTCTTGTTGTTTGTAATCGGCCTTGTGTTTTACGACTTCTTGAGCGAACTGTGTTTTCCATTCGTCATGAGATGTATTTTTGTATCGCGAATATTGAAAGTTTGAAATGCTCTCAACATTTCTACGAAACAAAAGGTCTTTTATTAAATTTCCTACAGCACATCCCAAGCTCAAAGGAACGGCATTTCCTACCTGTTTGTACTGCTGTATTAATGGGCCAGCAAGTACAAAATCATCTGGAAACTCTTGTATTCTTTTGTATTCCTCAATCGAAAGCGGCCTATCTTCTTCGGGGTGAGCAAGATCCGTAGCTGGCATGGCGGGATGTGTAACAAGTGTAGGTGCTGGCTTGTTCCAAGCCAGCCTTCTCAAAAAGCCAGTCTTGCCACCTCCCGCATAAAATGACTGACCCATTGCTTCCTTCTGAAGCTCCACTGGCAAATTTTTCCAGTTTTGACCGGGTTTAAGCATCCGATAATATTTAAGGCGCTTTTCAGGGAAAGTTAGATTGTGGTGTTCGTCAATATTTTGAATACATGACTTAAGTGATCTCCATTTTTGCAATCCATATTCGCCATTTTCTGAGTGAGTGGGAACTAGAAATGGCGGCGTTATGCCGTCTCTAGAGCAAATTATTATTACCCTCTCTCTTATTTGTGGCGTTCCAAAATTTGCTGAGTTGTATAGGTTAAAAGAATAACCGTAGCCAGAGCTTTCTAATCTTTTAATAATAAAATTTAATGCGCCACCTTTTAATTCATCTTCTGACAAATCAGGAAATCCTTCCCCTCTAAGCTCATGTGGCCTGTGCTCCATAGGGCAAGAAAGTAATCCCCTGACATTTTCAATAACCAAAAACTTTGGGCGAAGCTCTAAGGCCAGATCAAGATATTTGAGAAACACATTTCCTCTATCATCATTAAATCCTTGGCGTTTTCCAGCAGTACTAAATGCTTGGCATGGAGGCCCTCCGATAATCAAGTCAATATCATCGTTCTTATTAAGTCCAGCTTCTCTTAATATATCTTTTGCACTGTATTCGTTTATATCGCCAAGCAAGGCTGTGTTGGGTCGGTTTAAGGCGATGGTCTGTCTGCAATATTTATCAACTTCACATGCAAGCCTTACATGAAACCCAGCCTTTTCCATGCCAAGATCAAGACCCATAGCGCCCGAAAAAAAACTCAAGGCTATCGGTTTCTGCGAACTGATACTGGAAACATTATAGGCAGGGTGATCCTCAGCAATGGTGTGAGCGGTCTTAAGCCCGTATCTGTTGATGCTATCTGGAGCTATAAGCCAAGTATTGCCAACTTTTCTTGACTTAAGGTCGCCTTGACGGCACAAGGTTCTAACTCTCTGCTCGCTAATATCCAGTTGCAAAGCGGCTTCCTTAATACTAATTTCGGTACTCATAGTAAGTTTCCTTATCGAAACCTGTAGAAAGTACCAAATATAGCCGTATAAAAACCATTGTCAAGCGTTAACAAGGAGTGAAAGGGGCGAATTATCTATCTACAACTACTCCAACTTCGGCCACAACTCCTGACCCAATTAACGAACACACTCACTCCGAAAATGTTAGGCTTCGCAAGCTCAGCGCCAACCTACAAAAGCAGCAAAGCTACAACTTCGGCAACAACGCCTGCAACAATCGGCTGGTCATTCTAAACAAAAAAGGCGAACCTCACGGTTCGCCTTTTTTACTTACGAGTGCATTACTCAATTACTGCGGCAAGAAATCCAAGGTTTGATAAAACGTTGTTCTCAAAACAGCAGCAGAAGGGAAGCTAATTGATTTCAGTTTAGAAACCAATTTCGCTTCCAGCGCTGGATCTTTCAACTCGCTAAATTCAATGCTCACCTCAACCACTTGCCCCGATGGATCAATCACGATTTTGAATTTCACTTTACCTTGTAGCGCCGCGTTGTCTCGCAGTGCACGATTGTAAATAGAAAAAATCGAACTCTTGTGTTGCTCCATCACTTTACGCATATCTTCTTCGCTGCGCGCAGCACCACCTGCACCATCGCTATTGCCGCCACCGCTTCCAGTAGCGCCTGCCGCTTTTTTGCTAGCCTCTGCTAAACCACTTTTAACTTTGGTAGTTTCTCGCCCTGAGAGCGCAACACCACCAGTATCACGGCTTGCATAAGCACCGACATTAATACCGCCGCTGCCTTTGGTTTGTCCGCTATTAATCATCGAGCGGTCAACTTGTGTGGCTTTGGCTGCAGCATCATTAATCGTGGCAGACGCGGTTTCAACCATTGTGGTTTGCGCCATTTCACGCATTTCCATCAAGTCATCTTTAAAGGTTGAGATCTGCGCTTGAGCTTGCTCTTTCGCTTTATCAATAACCTCTTTTTTTGATGGAGGTGTTTGAGTTTTCTCGACAGGTTTAGCCGCTTCTATTTTCTTCTCGGGCTTTTTTTCTTCAGGCTTTTTCTCTTCCACCTTGGGCGGCTCGACGACCTTAGGTGGTGGCAGCTCCTGCTTTTGCAACATAACACGCGCCAACTGTGGCGGTAGCTGCTCTTTTTCTGCACGCGTTAAAGCAGGTACTTTTAACACCGTAACCACCACGCTCAACACCAAAAAAATAACGGCCAAACCACCTAGAATCTTGTTAAAGCGCGCATCTTCATCGCGCGAAGAACTCCAAGGTAACTCGGTGTGGTACACATGAGAAGTCATATTAACCACCTCCCACTTTGGCGCTATTTTCTTGCTCGGTAACCGCTAATGAAATATTGCGAAACTCCGCCGTTACACAATGCATCATGACTTTCTTCAGGACTTCATAAGGAATAGTTTGATCGCCCATGACAATGATGCGGCGTCCATTTTTTTGTTCCGCTTCGGTTAAAGCGCCCGCCTTATTGGCCTGATAACGCAGCTCATCGGCAATGGGTGCAAATTTTTCATCTTTGCTTGCCATGAAATCAGCAACGCTCGCAATACGCTGGCCGTCGATCATAATATCGCTTGCGCTTATCTTCATAATCAGCGCTGGGCTGGGTTTTGCATCTGACATTGATACCGGCAAAACAATGCTTTTGTCCGTTTCAATAACTTCAACATCCGATGAATTTACTAACAAGAAAAACACCAAGATGGTGAAAATATCCATCAGCGAAACAAGGTTCAGGGTAGGTACTTTTTTCAAACGGCTATGGTGACGAGCCATGCGCTTCGCGCGAATAGACTGTTTCATTGTGGGCCTCCCGGAGCAACACCAACGGCTTGCGTTTGCTCTCCTACTGGTGGCGCATCGCCTAAAGATACTTCGGGAAATAACTCAGCATTAACTGCTGAGGCAGCCACTACCGCTTTAAAAGAGCGAGCAGTATCCATAGCGGTCACTATGGTTTGATAGGGCGTATCTTTTTCCGAAAGAATAAAAATATCTTTTTTCGGTTTACCTTGGTTTTCCAATAATCGTTTTACTTCCTGCAAGGTAATAGACAACAAGGCGTAGTCGTATTTGCCTTCTGGCGTTTTTTCAATGCGTTTTAATTGCACGCCTGCGGGGAAATTAATATCAAAATACTCTGGGCGAATAACGAGCTCAAGTATTTGTGGCAACTCTTCTTGCTCAGTAGTTGCACTTGCACTCAGGTCTGGCAATTTTAAATCCAGCACTGTAGTGCGCGAAAGCACCATGCCCATCAACAATACCGGCACCAATATGATCATCAAATTCATAAAGGAGGTGATATCAAGCTCGGCATCTTCTTTCTTCTGGTGTCGCCTTTTAATGCGCATAACGGCTATTACCTTAAAAAATTATCGACAATAAGAACTTAGGCTTTAGGAGTTTCTTGCGCTCTTGGGCTGTGCTGCGCGGTGGTAGCACTTGAAATAATATTCAAACACTTCACGCCTGCCATTTCTAAACTGTCAATAATTTCTGTGGTTTTACTCTGCAACATTGCATGCAGCAACAACAGTGGGATAGCCGCAATCAAACCAAATGCTGTGGTATTCATTGCAACCGAAATGGATGATGACAAGAGCGCTGCTTTTTCTGAAGGCGCCGCATTCGCAACAGCAGCAAAGGCCGCAATCAAACCTATTACAGTTCCCAACAAACCTAACAGCGTTGCAATGTTGGCGAGCGTGGCTAAATAGGCTGTACGCTTTTCTAAGCGCGGCATTGCTTCCATTACACCTTCTTCCATTGCCAGTTCAATGTCATCGCGACGCGGTGATTGAGCCATGCGCACTAAGCCGGCTGAAATAATTTTGGCAACAGGAGCCTCTGAACTCTTACCCACATTAAGCGCCCCCTGATAATCGCGCTTTTGCAACAACGGCAAAATGCGATCAAATACAGCGCGGTTAGAATTTTTAGCACTGGTAAGAAAAATAAATCGCTCTATGGCAATGGCAAAGCCCACAACCAACGATAACGCGATTGGGTACATAAAAGAGCCACCCTCTTGAAAAAAACGAATGTAATAATCCATACAACTAACCTCATGCTAAGTAATATAAGAGTTTTTAAAAATTAATCTTTAGTAGTTTCTGCAGATTCTAATTCACGCCGCAATTCATCGCGTTCAACATGATTAAAAACTGCTTTCTGCTGATTATCGAGCGGTTCAAAATCTACATTAGCCGTTTGTGGGGATTGCCACGGCAAAATATACAACACTTTTGGCTGTTCCTGATTACCGGTAATCGTTGTCTGCAAACTGATGGTGGCATCTTGCACCATTTTTTTATTTGCTGGCGCTTTATTAGCGTCGGGTTTTGATTCTGTGCTGTTACTTGAATTGGTTTTAACGGGCGCTGTAGTTGTGACCGGAGCTTTTTCTGCATCGTTTTTTGCCACAGATTCCTGCGCGACAACATGCAGCGCAAAAAAACTCATGCCTATTGCCAATATAGCCAATTTAAGCTGGAAATACATTCGCATTATTTTGCCTCCGCTTTATCAGCAGCTTTATCAGCATTTAAACGCCGTTGCACATCGGCAACCCAGCTATCGACTTGTTTATCCGGTGCAGACAGGAGTTGTTGGTAGGCTTGATAATGCGGTAAGGCCTGTTCCGGCTTACCTAAATACAAGTCATACAGAATCGCAATATTTTTATGGCCTTCAGGATAAAATGGCCAAATACCCAAAGCTTTTTGATACAGACTTTCCGCCGCCGCAAAATCACCCGCTTCACGTTTTAACACCGCGAGCTGATTATAGGCATCCACATTTTTCATATTGGCGTTAATCGCGAGATTAAATTCTTCTGCCGCTTTTTCAGCATTGCCTTTATTACGATAGACAATACCCAAATTCAAATGTATGCCGGATAGCTTGGGATTTTTTTCCGCCAATTGCTTAAGTGTTGATTCTGCAAAATCCCAATTTTTTTGCTGTATGGCCGCTACCGCTGCACGAAAATTCACTTCAACCTGTTCACTGAACTTTTGTGGATTTTGCAAATAGGGATTTGGCATTACTGGGCCTGCGGGTAAAACTGACGATGGAACTTCAGCTTTAACTACAGCGGGCTTTTCTAAACCAGCATCAGATTTGACTTCCGTATTTTTACTCGCCGATTTTTCAACTGGCTTTTGATCAGAGTGCTTTTCTGGCGCAGAACCACAGGCGCTCAAAAAGCTCACCGCAAACAGGAATGCAAACAATGGCTTATTGAATTTCATTGCTCACCTCCAATACCGATTCCACTTTTTTGTAGCGTGCGGGTAATAACTTGGCAAGTTCATCAAAGCTGCGTTTCACCCATTGATCGTAAATACCTTTGGTGGCGCGCTGCGCATTAGCCTGATGAATTTGAATTGCTTTCTCTTCAAAGGGAAAAGCCTGTTCTTCTAACAACAAATCGTATTGCTCAAGCGCATCCGCATCTAAATTTTTGGGGCGTTCGGATTTCATTAAATCGCGACTCAGCTGCGCATAAATATCACCAATGCGATAACTGGCTTGCGTGGTAAATTCTGCCACACCAAAACTTAATACCGACTCCTGCGCTTTAAGCGCTTTTTCAAGTGCGGCGCGCTTGCGCTGCAAACTTTGCTTTAAGGGCAATGTGAGCGGTGTGCTCGCAAAATCTTTGTAGGGAATATCCGCCAGTTCATTGGTGGCAGACGCGGCTAAGTATTTCGTGCGATCATTTTGTTGTGAACCTGCTGAGGCATTAGCATCAATCATGCGCTGCAACCAATACTGACGCTTTTTCGTATCCTGCAATTCGCCGTAGAGTTGCGCCAAATGAAATTCAGCTTCCATCGCTTCTGCAACAGGGCGCGGGTATTCATTGGCATAGCGTTGATATTGTTCAATCGCCATTGGCTTGTTGCCCGATTTTTCATAGAGCTCTGCGCCCATAGCCAGCGATTGGCGTTTCACATTAGGGTCATTACTGCTGCGCTCCATAATGCTCAATTCATTAGCCGCCAACGCCCACTTACTTTGGTTTTGATAAATCAATACCATTTTCGCAGGTATAGAGGCGGTTAATTCATGCTTGGGGTGCTGTTGGCGGAAACTCAAATACACCTGCTCGGCATCTGCCCATTTTTGTTGTTCGATTAAATACACGCCCGCATCGTAGCGCGCTTTAATGGCAATATCGGTATCGGGCGCGACATCGGCGATGCGCAATAATTTTTTGATGGCTTCATCTTTTTGGCTCAGAGCTAAATCACTTTGTGCCTGCTGATAAATACTGGCAGCGATACGCTCACGCATTTCTTGCGCGCTAGGTGCACCCGGAGTTTGTGTATTGGCGGGCAATAAATTCAACACTTGCCAATAAGCCTTTTCTGCGCCCGCATAATTTTTACCGTCAAAATTACTATGACCTAACACCAGCCACGCCGTAAATTGCAACTTGGCTTCGGCGGGCGGTTTTAAATTGATAATTTCTTCGGCAACTGTGGCGGCCTCAGAGTAGCGTTTTTGCGTTAAGAGTTCTTGCGCCGCTTGCGTTAATACTGCCGCTGCGCGCGCATCAGCGGGGTAACCCTGCGCAAAACGTAGGGCGTAATTTGTTTTACGCTCTTGCCACGCTGCTTTTTGAGTTTCCGCAAGCGCTTGCCCTGTCGCCATCTCGTTTGCTAACAAAACGATTGAATAGCCCGCATCCGCACCGCGAGTTTTATCTTGATACTCGTAAGCCACTTTTTCGTAGGCACTAATCGCTTGTGGATAATCGCCAGACTCACTCAAGGATTCGGCAAGCAAGAAAGTCATTTCAGGATTTTTTGGATCTTTCGGGAAAGTAGCCACAAACTCGCGATACCAGTTTGCTGCGCGACTAAAGGCGGATTTGGCCTCAGATTTATTGGTAGTTAGCAATTCTTGTGCTTGCGCGTGCTCAAACTCTGCCAATTCTTGTAGAGATTTATGCAAATAATTTAAGGCGGTAACACCTATAACGCCGTTGCGCTGAGTCCAATAGCTGCTGCTAATACCGTAGCGCTGTGCATACTCTTGTTTGGCAGGCAGGATTAAACTGGGGAAATTGCCCTGTTCATACACACTGATCATTTTGATAGAAAATTCGGGCGCAAAATCGCTGAGCGGATTATGCTCTACAAAATTCTTGTAGGTTTCTGCACTGTCTGTATAGCGCTTTTTCTCTAGATAGAGTTGGCCCAAGTTTTCATACAACAAATGTTCGTAGACGCGATCGCCCATTTCCTTTTGTAAATCGATAATCGATTGCGCACCTTCAAGATAAGAAAAGGACAGACTCATAACATGGAAGGTATCTTCCATCATATTTTTTTGCGAGCCGCTTAATTGCTCTACTGCTTGCGCAACCTGCTCTGGCTTCTTCGCCAAGGTTAACAATTGATCCGCAACCTTTGCGAAAGATTGCAAAGCTTTATCGTAATCCGCCCGTTTAAATTCGGCCCAGCCCTGCATGTAGAGTGCATTTTGTTGCAGAGGATTGGATTTATCATCGGCCACACTTTTGTAATGTTTTTCTGCGGCCACATAATCGCCATCAGCAAAGGCTTTTTCGGCGCGGCGGAATTGTGTTTCACCCATATAGGTTGATGCGGGCGCTGTTGTAGCCAATTGATCAAGCGCGCTGGCAGCTTCGTCGCCACGGCTATCCATAGAGAGTGCTTTTGCTAACTTGTAACGCAATTGATCCAGCTCTACGCCTTTAACGGGCTTGCCGGATTTTTCTTGCAGTGCAATGAGCTCGCGATACAGCGCTGCGGGCTTTTCAAAGTAACGGCCGCTATCGTTTGAAGCTAATTGTTTCTCTTCGCTGCGCGCCATTTCAAAATCGGCGATGCGCGCCATAATTTGCTGGCGCAGAATTGGGTCTTCAGCCGCCGCCAAAGCTTTTTGATAGCTGGTTTCAATTTTTTGATGATCGACTATGGTTACCGTGCTTTTAGCATCCGGCATGGTTGCAGTGGGTAAATCTGCCAGCGTTTTACCCTTATCATCGCCACCGAACATTTGGCAGCCTACTAGCAATAAGCTTGTAAAGATTAAGGGCGAGGTGCGTGCAAGCAATGTGATTAATTTCATTGTGCTTGCTTCCTTAAGGCTGTGTCATACAAACGCGCTACAGCCAAATTCGATTGCGCAAGGTAGCGATTCAAACGCTGCTCATGGGCAGATAATTGCGCATCAACTTTACGCCTTAATTGCTCGGCGCGAACATCAATTACACCATTTAAATCTTTTAACTGTTTATCAACATGTGCTTGCTGTTGCTCTAGGCGAGTAAACAGTGGCTGTAGATCTTGGCCACTGGCGGTAATGCTTTCTATTTTGGCGCGGCTTGCTTTAATGTTTTCGATGGCAGCATCCATAGCCGCCACAGAAGCATCTAGCTCCGCAAGAGCAACGGGGAAATCTTGTGCAGCGCGCCACAACAAAATACCGCGCGTAACCCACAAACGATCTTCATACTCGAGCGTATCCTGCCCTTCGGCTTTCATGCGTGCAAGGGTATTGGTTGAGCGCTCTACGGCGGCAAAACGCTTACGGGTTTGCGCGTCTGCCAGAGCGATATAATCATTATTCGTTTTTATCGCCGCTATGCGCGTAACCAATGCATCGCGCTCTTGCTGCATGCTGGCTTGTTTTTGTGCCAAGCTTTGCTGTGCAAGCTGCTGTTCTTTTTGCTGACGCCATGCCTGCTTTTGCTGCAGTAATTCGTCATAAGCTTTTAGTTTTGGTTGCCACGCAAGCAAAAGCTTTTGAAGTTTTAAGAGATCGCGCAAATCCAACACGGATGATTGAAAATTATTTTGCGCAAACAGTTCGCGCAAATAAATTGAGCGGGTTTTAATCACGCTAGTGTCGCTAAGTTTTAACCAATTTTGGCCATCGTCTGTTATTAATGCCGTGAGCGTACCCGGTTCATTTTTCTTTTCGAGCTCTTGCAGCTCCTTGGGTGAAACTGGGTTACTGCTTACCAAGGTTAATAATTCACCGGCGGTAAGTGTTGCGCGCATATCACGCACTAAATTTATTTCTTGCGACAAGAGTTTTTCAGCGGCTTCGTATTCGCGTAGCGCATCACCAGGCGCATTTAATTTTTCGTAAGCAAAAGGTAAGGCCAAAAGCGCTTCTTGCGCGGCTGGAAACAATAAGCTGCGTTGCTGTAGCACTTGCCAAGGTTTAATGGCTTCAACGTATTTTTCTTGCGCTATAGCCGCCCAACCATAACCCAATAAGGCTTGATTAGATTCAATGCCGTCTAAACGCACTTTGCGGAATTCTTCGATGGCCGCGAGATAACTTTTTTCTTGCAGATAGGTATAGCCCGTTGCCGTATGCGCTTTATCTTGCAGGGTTAAATATTCAGCGCGCGATTGGTTATTGGCATTAAAAGATAATTCTGTGAGTTCATTAAAAAAGAGTTTGGCAGTGTTCATATCGCCATTGCGCGCATGGGCAGCGCCGAGATTATAAAGCGCAAAGGGCTCCCACTGCGCCAGATTATCTTTCTCTATTTTTTTGATACTCAGCGGCGTGAGATCGTTTTGTTTAATCTGTAAATTGATTTGCAGTGAATGCATTTCTGCCAAGAGGTCTTCATTAAATTTTCCACTGACACGACTAAAACTCTTAGCCGCTCCCGCCCAATCGGCACGGGCATATTGCAATTTACCCAAATAAAACCATGCGGCATCGCGCACAGCTTGTGGGCGGCTATTATCTTGTAAGAGCTGCGTAAATAATTGCTCAGCGTGATTTTGCATCCCGAAGGCAAGACTTAAACCACCCGCAATCAATTCAGGATTATTGCCGTGCCCCTTAATACCATCGCGCGCATCGGCCACCATGAGCTCGGTAATCGCGGGAATATAATCTTGTTGATAATAATGATAGAGAGATACGCCGTAACGTAAATCGGCCACGTGGGTTTTCGGTTTTTCAGCGGCTTGCGCAGTCGCGCAAAACCAGCTAAACAAAACTGCAACCAAAGGCAGTGTTAGCACTGAGTTAGAGGCGCGCTTGTTGCTGAACCATTCCGCGAGGGATTGCATCATAGTTACTCAGCTTTCCATTCTTTAATGTCAAAGGTGGGCTGTAATTGCGCGGTAGAGTCCATGATTTTTAATTCAAGCACGAGCGGAGCTTGCGTTTTATTGACCACTAATTTTGCGCCGCGTTTGTAATTTTGTTGCGGGCCGCGACCCGTAAAAAAGGCACTAATTTCATGCTCACCCGTTTTTAAATTGCCAATGTACAAACGCTGTACACCGCCGCGAAAGAGCGCGTTGATTTGCTTATCGGTATACAACTCGCTGGCGACGAGTTTGTTATCTATCTCGAGCTTCACCGCATCCAAATTAAAAAATTGGCCGAGATCCATAGAAAGGTAAATGGCAACCTGATTACTTGCGGGATAGAGCAGTTCCTCTTCCAGAATAAGCAAATCGCGATTGAGATTGAGCACCGAAACTTTAAGATTTTCTACCTCAGGGGTAACGGCGGGTTTTTGTACGGATTCTGTGGGAGCCGTGGAAGACGGCGCTGTAGTAGGTGATGTGACGGAGGGTGAAGTCGCGGCAACGGGTGCCGCCTCTTGTGAGTGCGCTGCGGTACTTACGCCACTTAGGCACATGGCCAAAATGAATCCCAACAGCGGTAATTTTACCGATTGAATGAACATGCCTGCCCCGCCCTGTGTCGTGCCAATTGTGGTTTGCGATTGTGCAATTCTAGAAGCCCGTGAGTTTATTGGGTGTGACTCTATCCACACTTAACTCACCCATCTTGGCAGTTTCACTAAAACTTCTTATATCTGATAGGTTTAGAGAGACACCATAACCCTTGTTCAGTAAAAGTCTGCGCTAAGAATAGCCGCTCTTGGTGACAGGATTAGAAAATCGGCTGAGCAATCTTCAATTTCGTGATCAAGGTGGCGTTAGACCTTTGCTGTAGAGAACCTTTCCAGTTTCAGTAATAACTACCGCATCAAAACCAGGCAGGCTATCGATTAGCGCTAAACCTTTTTCTGGCCCCATGATGAAAATGGTTTTAGTGAGCGGGTCGGTATCGAAACCGGCGGGGCCAATGACGCTGGCGCTGATAATGCCATGGGGCGACTTGCCGGTTTTTGGGTTAATGATGTGATGCACCCGCTGACCGTCTTTGTCGATAAAAAAGCGCTCGTAATCGCCAGAGGTAGAAATGGCGCAGTTTTCCAGCGGCAAGGTAATGGCCACCGCATTTTTATCCTCTGCGCGCGGGTTGCGAATGCCTACCAACCACGGCTTACCCAGCTTATCGCCCAGTATACGGCTATCGCCGCCCGCACTCACATTGGCGTTGGCTATGCCAAATTGCTGCAAAATTTCCGCACCGCGATCTACCGCGTAACCCTTGGCTATACCGCCAAAATCGATATAAACCTTGGGGTGGTCAAAATAGACGGTGTTATTTTTGGTATCGAGATGAATAAATTTGTAATTGATTTGCGGCACCAGTTCTTTGAACTGGGCGTCCGTAGGTTTTAGGCCTTTGCGATAGTCGTAGTAGCGCGCCAGCGAGGCGAAAGTGATATCGAAAGCGCCACCGCTAAGGTCGCTGTAATGGTTGGCTTTTTGAATTAAACGCACCATTTCTGCTGAAATAGGCATGGGCTTGGCCGCCGTAGCCTTAGGGGCAAGTTCATTAACGAGGGAGAGTTCGCTGGTGGGAATATAAGGGCTGTACTGCTGATCGATGCGACGCATTTCTGCCATAACCGCTGCTATGGCCTGCTCGGCTTTGGCATCATCGGTGTGATAGAGCGTGACATTGATGACGGTGCCCATAATATTTTGAGTATCGCCATGCCAGCCTGCCCATGCCGGTAAACTTACCCATGTCGAACCTAATAGGAATAAGCAACCGGCAACGAATTTGTTCACATGTACTCCTTACAACATATTCACTGACAATTAAAAATTTAAATCCACGGCGTAAACAATATTACCTTGAGCATCATTAGCCTGCTGCACCGCAAACATAGAGAGCCAAGCTCCCGCGTTAATCTCGCGAAAATATGGCTCTGGCATGGCCAGATTACCGCTAACGCGCGCGCCGGTTGGGTAGGGCAAGCTGCCATTTAAATCCATGCGCATTGGGCTGCTGATATCCACTATGTGAGCATTGAGACCATTTTTGCCATCGTCTACCAAGTCTGCACCTAAGCCGCCCAAATTCATCCAATTAGAACCGTTGTAGATTTTGCCATCGGCCCAGGTCGCCTTACCGCGAATTTTTTGTAAGCGGCTATCGCTGACCTCAAGCTGTTCAATGGTCAGCGCGAATTGTCCACTAACCGACAAGGGCAAGAGTGGTTGCATCAAGGCAGCGGGAAAACTCATGCTGGCGTCCTTAACACTGATGCCGTTTTTACCTTTTACACAGACATAACCATCAAATTCTTGGTTATCCATTTTGGTCGTAATAAGCGCACAGGGCTTTAGGGTAAACAGAGAAAACACATTTAGCTTCCAAGTCAACTGACCGACTGACTGATCCATTCCCTTAATTTTTATACTCACTAAACTGGCACGACCAGACCACACAGTGCCCGATACGCCATTCATGGCGATATCGCCGCCACGCGTTAGGGCATAGGCGCCCCAGACCGCTGGCAAATTACTCACCACTAAATAGAGCCACACCAGCACACCTAGGGTGATCCAGAATTTTTTGCTTGCATTCAGTTTGGGCAGCACCAAGCTTGGAGACATCATGTACACATTAACCTTTTGCATTAGGGCTTAACGAGGCGCAAGTTGATAGAGACTTGACCGGGGTCGTTACTGGCGGTGATGGATAACTCGCGGATGGCGATGTGATATTTGGATTCCAGATCATAAAGCCACTGCATTAAAGGCTCAGTGGCTACCTTGTCGATACGCACGCGCACTTCGCCATTAGTGCCCGGAATAAAGCTACTCATCGCCATACCATTTTCACGCAAGCTGGCATCAATTAAGCCGCTGAGATTATCGCCCGCCAAACTGGCTTGGTTGGACTGCTGCGCAAGCTGCTCAAACTGACGCGCTAAAACCTGCACGCGCCCCAAGGATTGTTGCGTGCTGGTGGTGGTTTTAATCAGCTGTTCGCGCTTGCTGTTAAGCGGCGATAGCACTGCAATCCACAATAGATAGAGCGCTACCAGCAAGGCACCTATAAACAAGGTTGTTTGCTCGCGGCGATTAAATTTAGAGAGACTAACCAGTAATTTATCCATCTTGTCTATTCCGCGCGCTATTGCTGTGACTTGCTGATTTTAAGGCGGCCGGTACTCACATCGCCCTGTGTATTTACGCCTTGTAGCTCTGCGCTATAACCTTGCGACGCAATAGCTTGGCGCAAGGCATCAATGGAGTTGAACGAATGCGCCTGAACATTTATAGACATTTCGCCGGTGTCGGCCGAGTAAGAAACCACTTTAATCGTAACATCTGGGTTGGCGGCGATAATGGGGAAAACCCCCGCCAAGATAGCCACAACACTACCCGACTGGGTTTTGGGTTGAAGCTGCTGCAGCTTCATGCGCAAACGTTTCTCGGGGTCATCTGCCTGACCACTAGGCACCACCGTGCGGTAGGCCGCTTCCATTTGTTGGCGCAACGTCAAGTTCTCTTTGTTGAGTTTGTGGATATTGAAACCCAACACCCCCACGTAAACCACAAAAGTCACCAAGGCCAAAATGCCTACACCGCGCCAGAGCTTGATCCAACGCTCTAAGGGCAAACGCTGGGAGAACTCGGCTTGGCAAAGGTCTATAGCCTTGCCGTTAAAATCTAACTGCCAAGGGTCGGCCAGCGTTTGGCTACTCACTTGTGCAGCCAAATGCGCGGGCAGACTTTGGTAAAGCGCATCCAAATCGGCTTGCTCGGCGGCACGCAAGGTCAAATAGGGCAGCTTATCGCCCAACTTTTGCGTTGCGATTAGCATATCCAAGGCCGATGCTAACAAAGGCAAAGGCACACTAAAACCTTCTTGTTCAGCAAACCGTAAATTTACTTGCCCGCTTTCAAACCCCAGCGCCCAAGTTGCAGCGGGGCTAGCGGCAAGTTGTTCTTCGGGGGTTTCGCTGGACTCTAGCAAGCTCGGCTCTTGCGGCACCTTCACCTCTGGAGCCCCCAAAGGCAATACCAGCGGCGTTGCCCAACAACGGGTAATCTCTATGCCTATGTTAGACAGTTGGTTAAATATGGCTTTCAACCACTGCTTATCGGTATAGGCCAAGGCGACCTTACCTGCGGATGCAGTACCTATTGCAACGTGTAAGTCTTCAATATCGCCCACTACCGATTCTTCCAGCTGAAAGGGCAACAAATTGCGCAGGTGTTTCTTTTCTTTTTCAGTGTATTCCAAACTGCGAGTAACCACCGTAGCACCGGGCAAGAGCAACCACGCTTGTTGACCTAAATCGCCCAGCGCTGCACGCAAAGCATCAAGGTCGCCGGATGTAGTTGCTGACGCCTGATTATCGCCCAGCCAACACCAGCGAAAATAATCCGCCGAGCTATTGATGGAGACTACAAGTTGTGAGGACATGAAACCTACCTAATCACTGCTTCTTAATGGAAAAAACTTAATTACTCTCTTCGCGCCTAACCACTTTGAACAAAGGGTTGCCGCGCTGGAGCAAGCTGCGCCCAACGCGTCGTTGATCGCCAATTTGTACTACCGTAGTCAACCAAAAATACCTGGTCTTAGTCGCTAACTCTTTATCGGCCGCACCTGCGCCGCTTATTTTATTCCAAGACACATCAAAATCACTGGGGCTGGAGTAATAACCGCTACTCGGCACCTCCGCCTTGAGTGCGCTGGCTTGGCTCTGATTTAAAGGTGTTAAATCCGTACTGACATTGATGGTTCGGTACAGGATTTCTGGAATCGTATTAATATTCATGCGCTCACCCGGCTCCAACACACAAAGCAAAGGGCGCAGCGCCTTCATAATGGCCGGTGTAACACCGCGTACCATTTGCAGCTCTTCAATACTGCGAAAGGGCGTATTCGCCGCCTGATAAGGGTCGGGCTGGCTAAGGTAATAGTCATTCTCCGCACCACCGGCACCCGAGGGGCTGTCTGGCGGGTCAGCCCAATCCACTACGGCCTCTAAAATGGCGGCCGCCTCATCGGGCGATTTCACCAGCGGCACATTGGGGTCTTGTTCGCTGGGCAGTGCTTGCAACAGACGTATAAACATTCGCTGCGCAGGCTTGTAGCGTAAAGGCTCCAACATGCCCTTCTCTGGATCCAGCGGATCCAAAATGCTGTTTAGATTGAAGCTGCTATTGGCATCTTCAATGGCAATTAGAATATTACCCATACTATCGGGTAACTCTATAGGTACAGGCTGACCCCAAAGCTCTTCGCGATAATCCACATTGGCATCGTCAGTCGCCAAAAACTTAATGGCTGCGCCCTCGCCGCTAAACAAATAAGCGCGCGCCTGTGCACCGTGCCAGCGTGCTTCTGCGCGCGCCATACCCAGCTGATAATCGCCCGCGAATTTAATACTCAAACCGGCCACCAAGGCGACAATTAAGAGCACCATAATCAGGACTGCACCGCGCTCGCGATTATTTTTGAGGGATTTCGAACAGACGCACACTGCGGCCTACCCCCTCAAGCTCGATACTGATTTCCAAGGCGATCGGCATAGCTGAACCACCCGCGCCATTATTAATAGGCGGCCAGGTTGGCTCCCAAGCTTTGCTGTATTCATTGCCTTCTAACACGCTTTGACCATTGGACTTGATTTGTGCCTCAGACAAGAAACGCACCTGCACATCGGCTACATCATCCAGCAACAACTGGTGAAAGGAATCGCGTTCAAAATCGATGTTTTCCAACGGCAGATTGCGCTCGGGCAAATAGTCACGCCACAACTTGCCCTCTGCTACGCGATAGTTCACCTGCTGTAAATCGCTACGCACACGCCCCAGCGGGTTAACCCAACCGCGCCGCGCAAACACCATAATCACCTGAAAGGTGTCCTTGCCCTTGGTTTTTTGGCTCGCCGCCTCAAAACGCACCTGCGTATTGGGTAGCTCTGCATTGAGCGGCACTATATTGCGCATATCTTGCCCAATCAGTTGCCAGGCTTTATCCAGCTTATTCACGCTATCCAAGACTTCGCGGGTACGTGCCGCATTGCGGCTAGCGCCATCAAAAGACTCATAGGCCATAGCCGCAACCAGCGCAGAAAGGGCGACAGCAATCACCATTTCTATCAGGGTAAAACCCCCTTGCCGGTGCAGCTTATTCACTCACATACCCCGTTAAACGCACGAGAGGATCGCGCTTTTCTAAATCGCCAACACCTTTAAAGCCAACGCCTTCTGCGGCAATACCGAGCACGGTGACATCTATATCGAGCTTAAGAACGCCCTCTACGGGAATTTCCTCCGCTTTGCTCGTTTCAAATTGCCACTGCCACGCCAAACCCATCATGTCGGTTTTGCCCGAGTCTTTCTCCGGCAGTTTAAAGTTGGGGAAGCGCTCTTTATTGTTGTTTAACAGGTTCAGCCGAGTCAGCTCGTTTTCGGCAATCCACATGGCATAGGTTTTATTGCGAATATGTGCTGCGCCATCTATTTGGGTCATTACCAACATGATCAAGGCGGGCAGCGCCATGGCGACTATGGCGAGCGCAACCATCACTTCCACCAAGGTGAAACCCTTGCTGGATAAACGATTAAGGCTAATGGCGCTATTTATCATTGCCCGCTTCCGCTTCATCTTGCTCCAGCCAACGGCTAATACCCATCATGTCGATTTCAATATGCTGTGCATTGTTAGTGGTGCTGCCGCTGGCAGCGGATTCAAACAATGCCATCTCCACCGGCGTGGCTTCACCACTGGGGGAAAACACCAATACGGGTGGTTGAATCTCTACATCGGGGTCATAGGCATAAATATGGCCTTCAATGACCAGCTCCCAAACAAGCGTATCAGCCAAGCAATGCTCGGGGAGGATTTCGCCCGGCAGCTCCCCCCAGTTGTTATCGCGAAACCGCTTCCAGCTGTAGCACCACTGCTTGTTAAGAGCATCTTCCGATTGTCTTTGGTTAACAAACATGGCTATAACATCGCCATTCAGCGCGCTGTACTCACTGACAAATGCGATGGACTGCAGGAGCTTGCTCGCCTCTTGGTAGGGCGCGCTGTCTTTTTTATCGTCGCTCATGGAGAGTGAAATCACACTCGCCGTAAGGCCGATGATAAACACCACTATAAGGATTTCAATCAGGGTAAAACCCTGCATTCGCCTGTAGTTGCGCACCAGAGTTGCCGCAGGTTACTCAGCTTTTTCCGCTTGCGTCCAAATGCTTAAGTCGGCAGCAGGGCCTTCGCCACCAGTAACGCCATCGGCACCCAAGGTGTAAATGTCATATTCATGGCCTTCAGCGGGGCTCATGTACAAATAAGGGCGACCCCAAGGGTCCATCTGCAATTGTTCAACATAACCGCTAGATTTCCAGTTGCGTGGCACAGGTGCCAAACTCGGTTTAGTGACTAAAGCTTCAAGACCTTGCTCGCCGGTGGGATAAACAAAGTTATCAATTTTGTAGAGCTTAAGTGCTGTTTGCAGCCCCTTAAAATCGGCCTTGGCTTTTTGTATACGGGATTCATCCACACGATCCAATACCGCTGGCACAGCAAAGCTAGCCATGAGGCCAATAATAATCACTACCACCATAATTTCGATCAAGGTGAAGCCGCTTTGGCGACCTTGAACACCCAACGCACACTGCTTTAAGTTACGCATATCTACTCCTGAAACATCAGATTAAAAACGTCGCTTGCGATTAAACAAGCTGATTCATTTGGAAGATCGGCTGCAAAATCGCCATAACGATCAAGCACACCGACGCCCCCATAAAAACAATAGTAATGGGTTCCAACAAACCCATCGCCATACCTAACACCATTTCCAGCTCGCGCTCTTGGTCTTTAGCGGCATTATCTAACTGCTGCGCCAAGGTGCCATTAGCTTCACCGCTAGAAACTAGCTGTACCAATAAAGGCGGGAAAGTACCTGCGTTTTCCATAGCGCGCGCCAAACTACTGCCTTCGCGCACCGCAGCAACCACTTGCTCGCAAGAATCTTGCAAAATGCGGTTGCTCATCACCTGCCCAGCAATACTTAGCGCCTGCAATAAAGGCACGCCGCTGGACGACAATAAACTCAAGGTAGCAGCAAAACGCGCCGCGTTAATCTGCCGTACCAGCTCGCCAATAACTGGCAGCTTTAATTGCATGCGATGCCACACACGCAAATTAGCCTCTACTTTGAGCAGCTTACGCAGGCCAATCACTATGCCGACAACCGCCAAAAGCATTAATGCACCGTAGTTAACAATAAAGTTGCTGCCCGCAATCAACAGCTTGGTCAGCGCGGGCAACTCGTGGCGGCTGTGCTCAAAAATGCCCACCAGCTTGGGTACCACAAAGGCCATAAGCGCGGTAATCACCCCCAAGCTGACGAACAACAATACTATGGGGTATATCATCGCCATTTTGATGCGCGCTTGAATCTGCTGGCTGCTCTGGGTGTAATCTGCCAAACGCTCCAGCACTGGGCCTAAATAACCAGAGCTTTCGCCGGCGCGCACCAAGGCGCGGTACATATCGTTAAAGGCGATAGGGTTTTCACCCAAGGCCTGCGCCAAGCTAAAACCTTCCAGCACCTTAGTGCGGACACCCAGCACGATACGTTTGATATTGGGTTTGTGCGCTTGTTTACCTGTGGCATGAAGCGCTTCATCCAAGGGCAAACCCGAGCGCACTAAAGACGCCAATTGGCGCGTGATAATACTTAAATCGCGATTGCTTAAACGGCTCGCCCAGCGCTTGCGCCAGCCCGTAAGATCAAGCCCATCATCATTCGCTTTTTGCGGCTGTTCATGGGCGTTTTCTACCTCTAAAGGCTTGAGTTTTTTGGCGCGCAACTGGCTACGAACGTGGCGCTCAGAGTCGGCCTCGATAATGCCCTTAACGGTTTTACCCGTTTCGTTTAACGCCTTGTAGCTGTATGCGCCCATAACCGATTCCTAAAACCCTTAGAGTTGCGTGGTTACGCGGAGCACTTCTTCCATACTGGTGATGCCATCCAATACGCATTGGCGGCCATCATCACTAATCGAAAGACTGTGTTTACGGGCTTCGGCCAGCAATTCTTGCTCGCCAGCTTGTTCGTGAATGAGATGGCGCAAGCGCTCGTTAATCTCAATTAATTCATAAATACCCTTACGACCGCGATAGCCTTGGTTGTTACAGTGCGAACAGCCAACAGGGCGGAAAATCGGGGTGTTTTCGGGCAACTTGAGCATGGCGCGCTCAGATTCCACCGGCATATATGACTCTTTACAGTGGTTGCAGAGCAAGCGCACCAAGCGCTGCGCCATAACCACTTCAAGGCTGGACGCTAACAAGAAAGGCTCAACACCCATATCTTTTAAGCGCAGCACCGCGCCAATGGCGGTGTTGGTGTGGAGCGTTGATAGCACCAAGTGACCCGTAAGCGATGCTTGAATTGCAATTTCGGCGGTTTCGCCGTCGCGGATTTCACCCACCAGCACCCCATCCGGATCTTGACGAAGAATTGCCCGCAAACCGCGCGCAAAGGTCATTTCCACTTTCGGGTTAACTTGGGTTTGGCCAATACCGGGCAGCAAATATTCCACGGGGTCTTCAATGGTTAAAATATTGCGACTGCGGCTATTGATATGGCTTAAACCAGAGTAAAGCGTGGTGGTTTTACCAGAACCCGTAGGGCCAGTTACCAGAATAATGCCGTGTGGCTTCAGTAAGGCACGGCTGAGTTTGTCTTGTACGGCTTTGGGCATCATCAACTGATCGAGCGATAGCTGACCGGCAGACTGATCTAACAGACGCAATACAATACGTTCACCGAATGCCGAAGGAATCGTAGACACACGAATATCCACCGCGTGACCGGCCAAACGAACGGTAATACGACCATCCTGCGGCAGGCGTTTTTCGGCGATATCCAAGCGCGCCATAACTTTTAAGCGCGACACCAAGACTGGTGCTAGCTCTGGCTTGGGCGATAGCACCTCATTCAAAACACCATCGATACGGAAGCGCACCGATACGCGATCTTCAAAAGGTTCTAAGTGGATATCCGACGCGCCTTCGCGTACCGCTTGGGAAAGAATGGCGTTGATCAAACGGATAATCGGGGCGTCATCGTCGCCGGCTAATAAGTCAGTCCGTTCCGCCAAGTCTTCGGCCATAGACGACAAATCAAACTCAGCGCCCAAGTCATCCACCGCGCGCTGGGCTGCGCCATCACCGCTTTGGTAATCTTTGGTGAGGCGTTTTTGAAAGTCGTCGGCTGGAATTTCTTGCAGGGTAAAACCCTCGCCCAAAAAGCGCTGTAGTTCTAGCAACACATCCAAGGTTAAACCGGGGCGATGCAGCACCACTTTGCTTTCGGCATCCGCCAGCATTACGCCCTGTGCGGATGCAAAACTAAATGGCAGGCGAAAGCTATCAATGACCGCATCTTCAGGCGAATCCAATTTTACGGCCGACTCTGCACTAGGGCTAGGAGCACCCATAATATCAGCCGCCTCGGTCGCCATTACCTCTTCATGGGTGACCATTATTCACCTTTAACGGGCGCAAGAGCCGGAGTTGTGGCGGGCTCTATAGCCGCATCTGGCGCTAATGGGGCAGTTGGTACTGCTGGCGTTTCATCTACTTTAGGCGCCCAATCGGGCAGCACAGGAACAGCTTTGCCGCCAACTCGGCGCGCTTCTAACTCTGAATCGCGGATTAATTTGTACTTTTCTGCCGTTGCGCCTTCAAGGGTTTTGTCATCCCTAATAACGGTGGCGCGAATAAATACCAAAAGGTTGGTTTTTATTTTAGAGCTAGAGTCGTTGCGGAATAATTTACCGACCAAGGGAATACTGCCCAACAGAGGTACACGAGAGGAACTCACTTGAACCTCATCTTTAATCAAACCACCCAGAACAACGGTTTGGCCGTCAGACACTAGAATTTGCGTATCAATTTTACGCTCATCGGTAACAGGCCCGTCTGCACTTGCTTTGTTGGATAAGCCTGAAACTTCCTGCTTAATATCCATAATTAAGCTATCACCATCGTTAATATGGGGCGTAACCTCTAATGAAATACCCACAGCCTCACGATTAATGGGCGCAATAGAATTCAAATAACTATTGGTATTAGCCCCACCACCGGACGTGGGTATTATATTGCCCGACCTAAAAGGTATTTTTTGGCCAATGGATATCTTGGCTTTGGTGTTATCGGTTGTTAATAAGCTTGGGGTGGATAGTACATTGGTGTCGCCGTTTTCTTGCAGCATGTTCACCAAACCCATAAAGTTGGTTTGTGTGCCCAACCGCGCCACCCCATAGGTTTGCCCTGGAATTGAGGCCAAGCCTTGAGCAAGCGTTGCGCTTGCCGTATCACGAATAGCTTGTGTATCGCCTAATTTCGCAATTGAAGCCTGTGTGCCCAGTGCTGCAATGGGGCTTTTAGAAACCACAGAGCTTCCAAAGCCATTTTTAGTATCTGAAAATAGCCATTGCAGCCCCAGCTGCTTATCTAAGGTTCCTTGAACCTCTACGATAATGGCTTCTACCAGTACTTGCGCACGGTGAATATCCAGCTGATCTACCACGGTCAGCAGAGAGCGCATAATGTCGCCATCCGCAGTAATTAATATGGAATTGGTTGCTTCATCCGCCTGCACATTGGTTAGGGCGCCTGCACCACTTTCTCCCGGTTTAGGGCCTTGGCCTTGCGACATGCCGGTAAGCACCTTGGCAACATCGGCCGCCTTGGCGTATTTAAGATAAATAACTCGCACATTGGAGTTTTTGGTTTGGGGACGATCTAGGTTTTCCACTACGCCTTTAATACGCTGGCGCGACATTTCATCGCCACTAATAATCACGGCATTAATACGCTTATCAGCCACCACTATAGGCGGGGAGGTGGTAACACCACGGTTTGGGTCTGGCTTTTCCAGCTGGGTAATCATAGCGACTACATCTACGGCTTGGGCGTAGCGCAATTGCACAACATCGGTCGCCAAGACGGCGGCTTTGTCCATTTGCAAAATCAGGTCATTAATACGGGCGATATTGGCGCGCGTATCGCTAATAATCAGGGCGTTGCTTGGCTCGTAGGCCGATAGGTGTGCATATTGCGGCACCAAGGGGCGCACCGCCGCCAAGACTTTGGCAGCGCTAATGTTGTTGAGCTGAATGATTTGGGTGATGTAACCGTCATCGCGCGTTTTAATATTTTGCTCGGTGGGAATGGGCAAATTGCGCGCTTCACGGTTAACTACAACACGCACTACACCTTCACTTTCAAACGCGGTAAAGCCGTGTACATCCAACACCGCCAAAAACAACTCGTACAAGTCTTTTTTATTGAGCGGCTTGTTGGCAATAACGCGTATAGGGCCGCGCACTTTTTGGTCAACAATAATGGGCTTGCCAGTCACTTCTTGTACAAATTTTACAACTTCAACAATGTCAGTATCTTTGAAGTTTACTGTCCACGTCTGCTCGGGCACGCTGGCTTGGGGTTCTGCCGCCATAACATGGCCGCCCACGCTTAACATGGCTAATACCAACAGACTCTTAACGAATTTAGCTTTCACCGCACACCCTCTCTACTGGAGCACTACATCAACTGTGATAACACTACCACCGCGCTTGATTTCAAGGCTGGCTGAGGTGGTATTGCCCATATTTTTATAAATTTCCATAATCTTGGCGGGGTTGGTTAACGGCATGCCGTTAATCGCCGTGACTATGTCGTCGGCTTGCAGCCCAACGGATTTGAATTTTTCAGCATCACGCCCGGGGCGAATTTTGTAGCCCACCACTTGACCATTTTCGCGGTGAATACTCATAGCAACCACATCCGCTAAATTACGGCTGACTTCTTTCAACGCAGGGTCACCACTTTTATCCTGCGGCGAATGGACTTCTGGCCCATAAGCACCCCCATTGCGACCAGAAAGCAACTCGTTAGTAGCAGTAGGCTGAGGGCTCGAAACAGGCATTGATACTGGCGGGGCATTAGGGTCAATTTGATACAGCCACAGCGATTCGTATTGGCCGTTATTGTTGATAATTACACGGTCAACCATCACTTTAGACAGAGTGACATTGTTTCCGACAGGTAGGGGCGCATTAATAGCGTAGACGTCTTGCTTGTCACCCGAGGCGATAATGGCGCGCGCCGAATTTTCATCGCTACTTTCTACTACGCCTACCAACATTAAATTAAGGTTTGTTTTCACCGCGTTATTTTCAATAACCGCCGGCTGGTCTTGCTTGGGCGCTTCCACCTTACCAAATAAAGTCAATGACTTTAATTGCGCGATATTAATTGAACTATTGCTGGTAGCTACAGGGCCAGATGCTGCAGGTATAGCAACTATGGCCGCTGGTACAGCCGGTGTTGGAAACAGCAACCAAAATAAACGCGCCAAACTAAGGCTTAAGGTCAACACCAAGAGCAAGCGTACAAAAAATTGCCAGCTACTTAAGGGCACCTTGGCAAGTACAGCCAAACACCGAGCAAATAGCTGCTCCCATTCGGCACTCGTTTGCGGAATAGCAAAACGGCTCAGCGATGAACGATTGGCTAACATAAGAAATGGTTAATTCCTTCGCGAATAATAATCGCCTAGAGAGTCCGACTGGAAAGTTCAATGAGCTGCGGAATACCAAGCACTGAACATGTTCATTATGATTATAGAGCGGGGATTCTACTCTATCCATATTACAAAAGCGAAAGCTTGGCAGGGATATTTCCCACCCTGTGACCACATTAAAACAACTTAGTTTTTGCAAATCACCTATATACCAGAAACGGCTTACCGCTTTAATGCCGCGTGTTTAAAGCACTTAGCCAAACTCGCAAACTTATTTCTTATCGCGCAGCAAATCGCGAATTTCTGTTAAGAGCACCTCCTGCGCGCTTGGTGCTGCAGCAGCGGCTGGCTCTTTGGCTTTAACTTTATTGATCACCTTAATCAGCATAAAAATAGCGAAAGCGATAATCGTAAAATCAATCATGGTCTGCAGGAACTTACCAATCGAGATAACTACTGCTGGCGCAGCACCTTCAGCGGCCTTGAGCGTAATCACCAAATCACTAAAGTCCACACCGCCAATCAACAAACCAATGGGCGGCATAATGACATCGGCCACAATGGACGTTACGATTTTGCCAAAGGCTGCGCCAATAATAATACCCACCGCCAAATCCACGACATTACCTTTTACCGCAAAATCTCTAAACTCTTTTAAAATACTCATAACAACCCCTTTGCATAAAAACTAGCCGATGATATCTAAGATACGTTCTCGCGGCTTTTTATACCCTATAACCCAAGCCAAACCAAGTAGACCCATAATATCTCCACACAAAAACTATTCTGGTTTAGGCAAGTCGATACCGAGCGATTCCCACAATTCATCCACTCGCGCTTTGAC
>SYDJ01000179.1 GCA_005801205.1 Gammaproteobacteria bacterium | reverse complement strand
TACAACTTGATTCGGCGTGAAGCGAGCCAAGCGGCTGTTGCGCATAAGCAGGTGCCGTCCGAGGTGAGTTTTAAGTTTGCGTATCAGTATATCGCGGCGCACTTGATTGTGATGGCGGGCGCGGTGTCGCTGGGAAATACTCATAAGCGGTTAGCAGAGCTGCGCGGTAATGTGGCCGCGTTGTTTAGACAAAAACGCCCGAGGCCTTCACGACCCCGGGCGGTTAAGATTTCCAAAACCCGCTCTCCGGTTAATCACAACGCTGCTCCGCTTAAGTGAACAGCATTGCAGCACTACGCTGGACTTTTTTTTGCTTAAAAAACACAAAAAAAATTCAATAGTCGTAGCGGTATTTCTGTCTCCACGATCTTAGGCGCTGCCTGTAACTAAGCCCTGTTGCCCAACGCAATTGAGCGAGTAACTACGCCTACCCACTTTTAAATACGCATCAAGGTGACTAGCAATCATGTTGTCACAACGAGATAGTGTTTTTGGCTCCAGTCATTATTTTGGCCAGTTCAGTTAGAACGGGCCATTGCAGCCAATGAAACAGCGCCACTTAAAATTCCTTGTTAATAATAACTCTCTGACATTTAAGACAATAAAAATGAATCGCTTATTTAACACACGTACACTCCTTAGCTCAGCATTAATATTTGGGTTAGTCTTCGCTACTTCCTCTGCCCAAGCAGCCATGACATTTGTTCATCCGGGTGGTGCAAATAACCAAGCTGACTTGAATTTTGTTAAAGCAAAAATTGCTGCCGGCGAACAACCGTGGACATCAAAATTTAATGCCATGAAGGGCTTGGCAACAGCCTATACCCGAACAACATCCCCACAAGATGGCGCAGAAGAAGCACAAAAGGCTGATGGATTAAAGGCTTACGCCAATGCCCTTGCATGGGCCTACACCGGCGATTCTGTTTACGCCCAAAATGCCATTGCCGTTCTCAACACTTGGGGAAGAACCTTTAACGGTTACGCTACCAATGGCCAAAGCCTTCTGAATGCCGGATGGATTGCTTCATTGATGGGGCCGGCCGCCGAGCTCGTTCGTAGCTATCCGGGTTGGAGCACTGCAGATCGAGCCATGGTGCAAAACATGTTTAAAACCAAGTTTTATCCTGCGTTAAATACCATGAGCACGTGGAACGGAAACGTAGACCTAGCCCAAATTGATGGCATGTTAAATTTGGCTGTGTTTAATGAAGACGAAGCGGAATTCAATTTAGCTTTACAACGTTTGGCGAGCCGAAATCCAAACTATTTTTTCCTGTTTACCGATACCGGTATCATCTACGGTTCATGGTTTAATCCGAGTAAATGGGTAGATGGTATTACTCAGGAAACCTGTCGTGATAATGGTCACCACACCCAATTTGCGCTTGCCTCTGCGCTAGATGCAGCGGAAGTTGCCTGGAACCAAGGTGTGGATGTTTATGGCCAAAATACAGCGCGTTACACCTCCGCACTCGAGTTAATGGCGAATCAAATTTTAACGGGCAGCATGCTGGGAACCTGCACCAACAATACGACTACCACAGATCTTTATGATACTTGGGCGATTGGTTACAACCACTACCACAATCGTAAAGGCCTTAACCTTCCGTACACCTTGCAACTTCTGAACAGCACGCGCAATAAAGAATCGTCGTGGAATATTTTTTACGAAAGTCTTACCCACGGAAATTTACCGGCTGGTGGCACTACTAGTTCTGTAGCTAGTTCTGCAGCTAGCTCCAGTGCAGCATCGTCGGCAGCCAGCAGTGCCGCTTCCAGTGAAACACCCACCCCGCCACCCAGCAGTGGAAAATCAGGCGGAGGCAGTATTGGCTTTGGCTTTTTGATGATATTGGCGAGCTTAAGCCTGCCTAGATTCGCAGCCAGAAGACCCATTAACGCTAACGGCAATTAGGGCCTCCTCCTGGAAACCCCGCCCAATTACAAACATACCTACCCACTTTGAAATAACCACCAAGGTGACTAGCAATCATGCTTGCCGTAACGACATAGTATTTTTGGCTCCAGTCATTATTTTGGCCAGTTAATTTACAGCTGGCCATTGCAGCCATTGAAGCGGCGCCAATTAAAAAACCTTGTTAATAATAATTCTCTAACATTAAAGGCAATAAAAATGACTCGTTTATTCAACAAACGTACACTCCTTAGCGCGGTATTAACCTTTGGGTTAGTCTTCACTATTTCCTCTGCCCAAGCCCAAAGGACCTTTGTTCATCCGGGTGGCGCACATAACCAAGCTGACTTGGATTTCGTTAAAGCAAAAATTGCTGCCGGCGAACAACCTTGGACATCAAAATTCAATGATATGAGTCGCTTAGCAACAGCTTATACCGCAACAACATCACCACAAGATGGCGCTGAAACAGCACAAAGGACCGATGCAATACAGGCTTACGCCAACGCCCTCGCATGGTCCTACACCGGCAATGCTGTATACGCCCAAAATGCGATCAATGTGCTGAATACCTGGGGCAGAACTTTTAACGGTTACGCAACCAATGGCCAAAGCCTTCTAAATGCCGGATGGATTGCTTCAATCATGGGGCCAGCCGCCGAGCTCGTTCGTGGCTATCCGGGTTGGAGCGCTGCGGATCGCACCATGGTGCAAAACATGTTTAGAACCAAGTTTTATCCCGCGTTAATTACCATGAGCACATGGAACGGAAACGTAGACCTAGCCCAAATTGATGGCTTGTTAAATTTGGCTGTGTTTAATGAAGACGAAGCGGAATTCAATTTAGCCTTACAACGTTTGGCGAGCCGAAATCCAAACTATTTTTTCCTGTTTACCGATACCGGTATCAACTACGGTTCATGGTTTAATCCGAGTAAATGGGTAGATGGTATTACTCAGGAAACCTGCCGCGACAATAATCATCACGCCCAATTTGCAATTGCTTCTGCGCTATCTGCAGCGGAACTTGCCTGGAACCAAGGTGTGGATGTTTATGGCCAAAATACAGCGCGTTACACCTCCGCACTCGAGTTGATGGCGAATCAAATCTTGACTGGCACCATGCTTGGAACCTGCACCGCGCCCACAACGACCGCAACTCTTTTGGATACCTTTGCTAAGGGTTACAACCACTACCACAATCGTAGAGGCCTTAGCCTTACGTACACATTGCAACTCCTGGACAGCCCACGCTTTAAAAACTCGATATGGAATGTTTTTTACGAAAGTCTTACCCACGGCGGTTTACCGGCTAGCGGCGCTACTAGTTCTGTCGCTAGCTCACGTGCTAGTTCTGTAGCTAGTTCTATTCGTAGTTCTGTCGCAAGCTCACGCCCAGCTTCTTCGGTAGCAAGTAGTATTGCATCAAGTACCGCATCAAGCACTCAGAGTTCTAGCCCTGTAACTGCTCAACGCTGTAATTGGTATGGACAAAATCTACCTGTGTGCAGAGTAACAACCAGTGGCTGGGGTTACGAAAACAACCTTAGTTGTGTAGCGGCGAGCACCTGTGCAGCACAGCCCGCACCCTATGGTTTAGTTGGTGGCGCGGCTAGCTCTTCTGTTGCGAGCTCGGTAGCGTCAAGTGTTGCTAGTTCGGTTGCGTCAAGTGTTGCTAGCTCGGTAGCGTCAAGTGTTGCTAGCTCGGTAGCGTCAAGCTCCGCCACCAGCAGTACTGCAGGCGGAACAACCTGCAGCAGTACGAACTTTACAAAAACGGCAGCCAAAGGTATCGAATTTACTGCAGTGTCGGGCGATTGTATTAAATTCACTAAATCGTCTGGCACCTTGCAAATCGGCTCGTGGTCTGGCGTTGCCTCTAGCTTCAGTATCACCGCTGGCCCACAAGGTATTACCAATACTGGCACTGGCTGGACAGCAGTAACGAATACAGTTAATGGCGATTTGTACATTAAAGTTGTATCGGCATCACGCAACTTTAATATGAAGCTTGATAACTGGTAATTCACTCAGGGTTTCAAGTTTATTATCTGAAATCGAGTAGGAGGAGGCTTCAGGGCCTCCGTCCTTTTTCACAGAAAACACATAAACACTTTTACTCACAACCCCCAACAAATCTTAACCATTTTTTAACCAATCTTGCCTAATATCCACGCGCAGAAATCAAACGCTTAGCCGTATACTCACTCGAGTTTGCAGGGCGATATAAAAATAAAAAGGCCCATCAACCAAAACAGTGATGTTGCATCCCCGCAAACCAAAAACGTGCAATCGCATTCTAAGAGCGATGCTCAATCACAATTCAATAATAAGAGTATTCACAATGTCTACAATGTCCCTGTCTTGCGGCAAGCTGACTTCGCTTGTCGCAAAAAACGCTCATGCCTTTTTAAAACTCGCAACCGGTCTTGCACTAGTAGCGCAGGTTGCAACAGCCGCTGCCGCCGTTGCCCCCATCACAACCAGTGGAAACAAAGTCTTAATTGGTGGCCAGCAAGGCAGTATTTCTGGCAACAGTTTGTTTTGGAGTAATACGGGTTGGGGCGGTGAAAAATATTACAACGCACAAACCGTTGCTTGGCTTAAAAGCGATTGGAAATCAAATCTCGTGCGTGCCGCTATGGGTGCAGATGATGCTGGCGGTTACCTAACCGACTCCTACAATAAAACCCGAGTCACTACGGTTGTAGACGCTGCCATTGCAAATAATATGTACGTGATTATTGATTGGCATTCACACCACGCTGAACAATATCAAGCACAGTCCATCGCCTTCTTTAAAGAGATGGCAACAAAGTACGGCAACAACAACAACGTGATTTACGAGATTTATAACGAACCTTTGAACGTGTCTTGGAGCGGCACTATTAAACCTTATGCCACCGCTGTGATTGCCGCCATTCGCGCCATTGACCCCGACAACTTAATCGTTGTGGGTACGCCAAACTGGTCACAAGATGTAGATGTAGCAGCCAATGACCCCATTACCGGTTACGCCAATATCGCCTACACCTTGCACTTCTACTCAGGCACACACGGCCAATTCTTGCGCGATAAAGCAACCACAGCCTTAAACAAAGGTATTCCGCTCTTCGTAACCGAATGGGGCTCCGTAAATGCGGATGGTGCTGGTGCTGTTGCAACAGCAGAAACCAATGCTTGGGTTAGTTTTATGAAAACCAATCACATCAGTAATGCGAATTGGGCGCTAAATGACAAAGCTGAAGGTGCTTCTTCTTTGGTCACCGGGGCGAGTGCAAACGGCGGCTGGACGAGTGGACAACTGACCGCATCGGGCAGCTTAGCTAAGAGCATTATTTCTGGCTGGCCAGCAACCAATCAAAGCTCTAGCTCAGCGGCAAGCTCAGCAGTTGCATCAAGCTCTGTTGCAAGCTCCAGCAGGTCATCCGCTGTTGCGAGCTCTACACCAAGCTCTGCAGCATCCAGCACCGCGACGGCCCAACAATGCAATTGGTATGGCCAAATTACGCCCGTGTGCAAAATGACAAACAGTGGTTGGGGGTGGGAAAACAATGCCAGCTGCGTGGCAGCAACTACCTGTTCTGCGCAACCTGCACCTTATGGCTTGATTGGTGGAGCCGCTAGCTCTTCCAGCGTTTCAAGTGCAGCAGCGTCAAGCCGTTCAAGCTCAGTGGCAGTGAGTTCAGCTGCATCTAGCTCTGCCGCCAGCAGTGCACCAAACGGAACAACCTGCAGCAGCGCAAACTTCAATAAAACCGCCACTAAGGGCGTGGAATTTAGTGCAGCGGCTGGCGATTGCATTAAATTCACGAAAACATTTGGCACCTTGCAAATTGGCTCTTGGTCTGGTGTAGCCTCAAGCTTCAACATCACCTCTGGCCCACAAGGTATTACCAATACCGGCGGTGGCTGGACCAGCGTAGCTGGCGCGGCGAATACTACCCTTTACATCAAAGTTGTATCGGCATCACGCAGCTTTAACATGAAGTTCGATACTTGGTAATTCACTCAGGGTTTCAATTTATTATCTGAAACACATAAGTAATATAGCGATAAAAAATCCGGCCTTGCGCCGGATTTTTTATGCGTGTAGCTTTTAAAGCTAATCCCACTCCTTCCCAAGTTCGAGTTTGAAAACAACGCAATGTCGCTAATACTAAGTGATATTTACAAACGGAGCAGCTATTGAAAATAAACATCAAATCAAAACTCTTAATTACAGGTGGTGTTATTGCTGCAGCAACGGCTGTTTGGCATTTGCTGTGTATTGTGGGCGGGCCTAGTTGGTATGCGTTTGCAAGGGCACCAGGCATTGTAATTCACTCAGCCAAGCAAGGGACTCTTTTAGCCCCGCTAAGCACCGCTGTAATTGCAGGCTTAATGTTTACTTGCACTGCCTATGCATTCTCAGGCGCAGGGCTTATCAAAAAAATTCCACTGCTTAAATCGGCGCTTGTGACCATTGCTTTTATTTGTTTAGTTCGCGCACTCATTACCCTTCCCTATTTAGTTTCATCACCCTTAGACGTATGGGAATTAGTGGCAAGCACTGGCTGGTTTTTTGTGGGGGTTTGTTTTTTAATGGGTGCGTTAGAGCAATTCTCTGTGAATAAAACGACCGTATAAAAAACTCAAGCTCGCAAATTCAAGAATGAACAATTTTTAAATTTCAGTTTTGGTTTTGCTCCACAAAAGAATAAAAAAGAGGAAAATTCATAGCCACTTTCGACTGACGATCAAGATCAACCGTCAGTCGAAATATTAAAAGTTATAAACCTTTAAAGTCTTGAGCGGCATAGAAACGGCCCGTGGGACCGTTATCATCCAAGAGCGCAGGCACCAACATACCTGGGATTACCGAATCCACATCCTCCCAAGCATTTGGACCGCCAAGATCAGTGCGGATCCAACCCGGATCAACATGGTTTACCAACACGTTACAATCTTTGAACTCTACCGCCAAATCTTGAGTATATTTATCAACTGCCGCCTTAGACGCACTATAGGGTGCCAAATCTGGCTGACCCGCAATTCCGGATGTCGTATTAATAATGCGACCAAAACCACGCTCACGCATTCCTGGACCGAAAGCCGCGCAGAGCTGCACCATAGAGAACAAATTGATTTGGAAGGTGCGCATCCACTCCGCTTGTGTAAATTCAAATACTGGGGTGGAAACATTGTTGATCGCAGCATTATTGAACAGAATGTCAACATAACCTGGGCCAGCCTTGACACCATCAATCACTGCCGCCACACCTTCTGGACTGTCCAACTCACCACTCACTAAGTGATACTGAATATTATACGCTTTGATATCAGCCACGGTTGCCGCAAGATTCTCCAAGCTGCGCGCGTGCAGCACCAGATTACAGCCTCTTTCGGCCAACGCTTTAGCGATAGCACGACCAATACCCCGGCTTGAACCTGTAACGAGGGCCCATTTATTGTTGAGAGTCTTCATATATTTTCTCCGCAGTACGATGATTAAAATAGCGCAAATTGTAGCGCTAAATAGCCGCAGAGTGAACCGAACACCGAGAAACTGTAGCAAGCTAATTACTCGCCCCCAAGCTCCAGCTTTGAACGATACATTTTGGTGTGCGCCAAAGGTGCGAAACCGTAGGTACAATTAGCGCAACGTAATCGTACCTATAAAAAATTAACTAAATTAGCAGAGGGCAAAGGAATGCCAAATTATCGTCGAGAAAAAATTACCGGAGCAACTTGGTATGGTGATAATAGTATGGACATTGAGGTTGTCGATTAACATGCGTACGATTACGCTGCGCTAATCGTACCTACGGGCTGAACACTATCATGAGAAATGAAAATTTAACTAGAAAAGATTTTAAGTGGATCTCGCCAACTTTCTTTTTACTTGGAATATTATTTTGCGGTGAGGTCTGGCCTGAACATAAAGTGATTTTTCATGGAATAGTTTGGGGCGTTGTAGTTTTTTATATCGGTTATTTTATCTGGGTTATAATTCAATCAACAAAAAATCAGAATGAAATAAGTCGGCCTCCATCTGATGATGTACATATTGCCCTAAAAGATGGTCGAGAGTATAAGATTGAACTAGATAGTGAGTCTGTTTTTCTTTTACACAAGCACAGTGGCGAACGTAAAAGTGTAAAATGGGAAGAGCTCACAGCGGTCTACATTTTAGCTATAGATTGTTTTCCTATTGGTAGCATTAGCTTTATGTTGCATAAAGAAAATCATGTTTTAGAAATACCAACAGATGCAGAAGGTAATGAAGCACTCCTTGAAAAAATGCAAGATTCTCTACCGGGGTTCGACAATCAAGAACTTATAGAGTCAATAGGTATGTTGCATGGGTTCAAAAAATTATGGTGCAAAAAAGCATAACAAGCGACTACAGCACCAACCATAAAAAATCCGGCATTGCGCCGGATTTTTTATGCGTACATTTTTTTAAAATTAAACCTACTCCAACTTCCGCAACTTAATATTTTTAAACCACACCGCATCGCCGTGATCTTGCAGGGCGATATGGCCGGAGCGCGATTGGCCAAAGTTGGGCATGTTGGCGAACTTGCTGCGGGCGATCATTGCTTTCCATTCGGGTGAGGTTTGATCGTACTCCACCACTTTGTAACCATTGAGCCAATGTTCAACTTTGCCGTGGTTAACCACCAAGCGCGTGCGGTTCCACTCGCCGCCTTTATTCACCGCTACAAATTTACTGGAGATAAAATCATAGAGGTCGCCTGCGCGGTGAGTTTTAATCGCGCCGTCGGGGTGGCCGGGGTTGTCTAGCAATTGGTACTCCGGCCCTGTTTTCCACGCATGGGAATATTCTGGGCCTTCGACCACACCGTAAATCAAACCGCTGTTGCCGCCCGTTGCGAGTTTCCATTCCACGGCTAGCTCGTAGTTTTCGTAAACATCATTGGTAATAATGTCGCCGCCATTTACGGTTTGCCAATCCTGCTTTTGGGCTGGGTCTAGGTGCAGGCTGCCATCTACCACTTTCCATGCAGCGCCTACTTTTGGCTTATCTTTATCGCTGCCATAAGTGCGCCAGCCTTTGGTGGTGTTGCCATCGAACAATAACTTCCAGCCAGCTTTGCGCTCCTCTGCCGAAAGTTTGTTAGCAGCTTGGGGTTTCACCACATTGCGGAAACCGGGCTTGTTCGCGGGGATAGCATTTAGCGTGTACCACGCTTCCGTTGACCAAAGCGATTGGTTGGCGGCGCTGCTAAACGGCTCGGCGATGCGGATATACACCACATGGCCGGGCTTCATGCCGTCCAATTCAAGGAAGACTTTTTTGCGATCTTTGGAAATATTCACTGAGGCGATTTTCAGATCTTGCAGGTCTTTTTTATCGCCACCGTAGCTGGAGGTTGGCAAGTAATACCATTGCTGCACCTGATACTCAGCCGCCGTTATGCCGCGCCCAAGTTCTAAAGGTTGTGTAAATTCCAGCTCCATACCATTGCTGCGCGCACTCACTTTTAGCATTTCAAAGGCTTGCTTGCCGTTGAAGCTCAGCTTTTGCAGGCCATACCACGCCTTACCGTTATGCGACCAGTTACCGGGGTTGCCCACGCCACCGACATACAAGGTTTTGCCATCCGGCGCCCAAGCTACGCGGTTAATGCCCGCCTCTAAACCTTGGGTGAAACGGAAGACGGCACCTTGGTAATCGCCATTCACTTTTTCTGCGAATACGCGCTTTAAGCCACCATGAGTTACTTCGCCGTGCAGCATTTGGCCCGCGTAATCACCTTGGTTAATGTAGGTGGGTTGACTGGGCGAATTGCCAATTTCATCCTGCGGTAACCAGACTACGGGCTGAGTGACAGGCACGCCTTCGGTGCCCGCAAAGTTCACGGAACGAGAACCGTAAAATGCACCGGGTTTGAGGTGCACAATCTTGCTGGCGGGGAGCCAATCACCTTGGTTATCGGCGATAAAGAATTCGCCATCTACACCTTTGCCAATGCCATTAGGCGTGCGCAAACCGTGGGCGACAAATTCAACGCTGCCATCGGCGCGGGAGATTTTAATCGCCTTACCGCGATCTGGAATTTGCGGTTGAGTACTGGCACCACCCGGCTCTATCGCCGTCGCTAAGGTTGCATAGAAATAGCCCTTGTCATAACCAAGACCAAAGGCAAATTCGTGGAAGTTGGCCGATGCGCGCCATTGATTGGAAATGGTGCGGTACTCGTCGATTGCGCCGTCGCCGTCGTTATCTACCAACTGCGTTAGCTCATGTTTTTGCATCACGAAGAGTTGGTCATCCACCACTTTTAAGCCCAAGCATTCGCCCAAACCGGAGGCGATAAGCTTCACGCCTATATCTTTAGGTGCGCGATCTTGTACGCCTTCCAGCATATAGACCGAGCCTTTGCCATCCCACGCGCAGAGCGCTAGACGACCATCGCTAAAGAAATCCATACCGCCAACCATGGGTTCAAACCAGTCGGGGCGCGCCTGAGCCACGGTGAAGGAAGGATGCACGGCTTCCAGCGGGGTTTTATCGCCGGGAATGCTGCGCACCAATTCTTTGCGGGGAATATAGGGCACAGGTTCTGCGACTTGCTGCGGGTAATGGCGCAGGTTGGCCTCTGGGATAACTGCCAATGCGGTTGCACTCGGTGGCAGCCATTGCAACGAAATAGAGCCGCCCGCCAAACCTTGGAAGTATTCAATCTCGATGGCATTTAAGCCTTGCTGCAATTCCACTTTTACATCGTTAGGCGTTGCGCCTTGGAACTGCCATCGGTCTACCACTGCCACACCGTTGACCTTCATGCGGCCGCCGTCATCGGTAATTAAACGCAGGCCATAAGTACCGGCTTTATCCACCTGTAAATAACCGCTAAACAACATGCGCACATTGGTGGTGATTGCGCCCAAATCTTTGAGTTCATGAGCATGCACTACGGGCGCTACGCCCGATAAAACGGTTTGCGAAAATGTTTGCGTTACGAAATCTTCAATGTGCGCTGCCGCTACTGCCAAACCGGGTTTTAACACCTTGGGCGCATCTTTACTGCCTTTGGATTTGGTGTCGATTTCAAACGCGCGGCTTGGTACATCTAAGAAAAGTTTATCGGTTGCGGTTTTGTTCCCTTCGGTTTTACTGACAGCAGTTTCTGCTTTGAGCGACAAAATATAAGCCACCACTAAACGCGCATCGTCTGGCAATAAATCGGGGTGCGCGGTCATGGGTACATCGCCCCAAACACCGTTGCCGCCCTTAATAATTTTTTGCGCTAATTTATCAATAGTGGAATCGCTTTTGTCGTAACGGCTGGCGATATCTTTGTAAGCGGGGCCAACGGTTTTAACATCAGGGTTGTGGCAAATAGTGCAATCGCTGCCGCTCATTACTTGTTTAGCGCGAGAGTGATCGCCTTGGGGTTTCACTTCTACTTTGGGTGCGCTTGCGGCGATTTCATCGAAGCCGGGGTGATAAAAAACCGTCACATTGGTTGGCGTTTGGCTGTTCAACCAGAGCACACCTTCCACGCTTAAAGTTTTACCTTTGCCGTGTTCAATAGTGCTGCGTTTGCTTTCAATAAAATTCGCATTAGTAGAAAAATCTTTTGCAGATTGCAACGAGGTAAACGCCGTTTGCAAGCCGACTTTTGCGCCTGCAGGTACACCACTCAGTACGAAATCGCGCTGCAAACCCGCTTGTTTTTTGCGGGCGATATATTCCGGCGTTTCTTCTACATGAATGGTGCTTTTATTAGCGGTGATGAGGTCGTATTGAAACACCACTTTATCTTTCACAAATTTATAGCCGCCAAATTTCACGGTGGCGGGCGCGGATTTTCCATCCTGCTCAACTAACCACACGGGCGTTCTGAGTTTTTGTTCGTAATAGGCATAGCCTTTAGCGGTGGGTTGCGGGCCGTGTTTAGAGGTGTAGACCGCGCCATCAAAATTCACACCGCCTTTCCAGGCTTTATAAAGCCCGGCGTGCGCGGCATCGAAGGCGATAAATAAATTATCGTGCAGCGCAACGGTAACTATGCGCGGTTGGCCATCCAACACTGAACGCAGTACCCAAGGGTCAAGCGGTCGCGTACTGCTTGTCGCTTTTGAAATGACTTGCGCGCCCGCACTGGCGGCGGGTGCAGTTGGGTTATTAACGGCTTGCGATGGCAGTGCCAACGCACTTAAACCAACCGCCACACCGATGTTTAAACGAATCCTTGACCACAATTTCATAATTGCCTCACATTGTTATTGTTTGGGGCTGAGCCGCTAAATACGCCGAATAGAATAAAGCAATAGAACGCGAAAGCGCATGGGATAAATATGAATACGAATTCAGGTGCGACTTGCACAGCATAGCTGCCCGAAAGGTAAACCACACGGATGTGGTTTATGCATACGAATCCCCCAGCCACTTTCCGTTTGTAGCAAGTGGCACCTCCCACTTTGCCCACACGCCCTAAAGTAGGTGGTTTGCGCTAGCGCCCAAATCAATACTCAAATTCACTCGCTGCACACCAATCGGTCTTCAAGGATGTTAGGAACGTGTTGAGCTAAGACCATGGGATTGGTGTGCACGGGTACAAGCTCAACAAACACTTACTTCCGGTGTTTGATACTCCACAACAATAATTATTTGGATAACTAATAATGAATAAAATCCTCTCAAACTGGGTGCGCCCTGCTGGGCGTTCATCTAAAAAATATGTCGTAACCCTCATGAGCGCCGCCTGCGGTTTGGCCTTAGCAGTAAGCGCCAATGCAGCCGTGCAACCCCTGTCAGTAAGCGGCAACAAAATTCTGGCGGGTGGCCAACACACTAGCTTCGCGGGTAATAGCCTCTTCTGGAGCAATAACGGTTGGGGCGGCGAGAAATATTACACCGCTGGTACCGTGGCTTGGTTGAAATCAGATTGGAAATCCAACCTTGTCCGTGCCGCCATGGGCGTAGATGAAGGCGGCGGTTATTTACAAGACCCCGTCGGCAACAAGGCCAAAGTGAAAACCGTGGTTGACGCCGCTATCGCCAACGATATGTATGTGATTATTGACTGGCACACACACCACGCCGAGCAATTCACCAACCAATCCATCGCCTTTTTTCAGGAAATGGCACGCACCTACGGCAACACCAACAATGTGATTTATGAAATTTATAACGAGCCGTTGGATAATGCTTCTTGGAGCGGAACCATCAAGCCTTATGCGCAGCAAGTCGTGAATGCGATCCGCGCTATAGACCCAGACAACTTGATTATTGTAGGTACTCGCACTTGGTCGCAACGTGTGGACGAAGCTGCCAACGACCCTATTGCGGGCAACAACATCGCCTATACCCTGCACTTTTATGCGGGCTCGCACGGCCAAGGCGTACGTAACTTTGCACAGACAGCACTGGATAGAAATGTTGCGATTTTCGTGACCGAATGGGGTTCCGTAAATGCCGACGGTAATGGCGCGGTCAACGAAAGCGAAACCAGAGCTTGGGTTGATTTCATGAAGAGAAACAACATCAGTAATGCCAACTGGGCGTTAAATGATAAAGCCGAAGGCTCAAGTGCCTTAACCCCCGGCGCTAGCGGCCAAGGCGGCTGGACTAACAATCAGTTAACGTGGTCTGGAAGCAATGCAAAGGACATTATTTCCAACTGGGGCGGCAATGTGACTCCACCGACACCTACGTGCAGTGAAGTGGCCTTGCCCGGAACCATTCAAGCCGAAGCCTATTGCGATATGAGCGGCATTAAAACCGAAAGCACATCCGATGCGGGCGGCGGCTCCAACGTGGGCTACATAGACACGGGCGATTGGATGAAGTATGACGTTGATGTGCCAACGGCGGGTACATACACTGTTTCCTATCGTGTGGCGGCAGCTGCAGCGGGCGGTGTGATTCAGCTGGAAAAAGCGGGGGGTACTCCTGTTTACGGCACCGTAAACGTTCCCGCAACGGGCGGCTGGCAAACCTGGACTACCGTTTCCCACACCGTGCAATTAGCGGCGGGCAAACAAAGCCTTGGCATTGCGGCAAAAATCGGCGGCTTCAATATTAACTGGATCAAAGTAGAAAGCTCTGGCTCAAGCTCAAGCAGCTCGTCTAGCTCTTCTTCGTCATCCACCACCCCAATTGCGACAGTGCAAGCGGAAAGCTTCTCACAAATGAGCGGCGTACAAACCGAAGGCACCAGCGATGCAGGCGGCGGTTTGAATGTGGGCTACTTAGATGCAGGCGATTGGTTGTCTTATGCAGGCACCCCCATCAGCATTCCAGAAACCGGCACTTACACTGTGGAATTCCGCGTGGCGAGCGCTGTAGGCGGTGGATCATTAAGCTTTGAAGAGGCGGGCGGTGCACCTTCTTATACCACCCTTACCTTGCCTAACACGGGCGGCTGGCAAACCTGGACTACGGTAAAAAGCACTATCACCCTTACCGCAGGTGTGCATAAATTTGGTATTAAAGCCAATAACGGCGGCTGGAATATCAACTGGTTCAGTATTACCAAAGGCGTGAAATAACAGTTAACCCGAAGACAAGGATGTCTTCACCTGCTTTTATTTAGTTTCCTGCTCTGCTTTTATCGCCTGCGCCTTACGGTGCTGATTGCGATATTCCGAAGGTGTTACACCCGTTATCCGCTTAAAAAAACGGTGAAATGCTGATTGGCTGTTAAAGCCAGATTTATAAATAATATCTAAAATCGTATCATCCTTCGCATCGTCTGCAATCAACAAGCGCTTGGCTTCTTCAATACGATAACCATTAATAAATTCAAAAAAGTTAGACTGGTAATGCGAGTTGATAATGGCGGAAACATCGCGCGCGCGTAAACCAATCTGTTCAGAGAAGCGCTCCAAGTTAATATGCCCATCCAAGTAAAGCTTTTGCTCGAGCATGGCCCGCTCAATAAACTTAACTTTTTCATCTAAACGGGGAACTTCAGCCGCTTTGACTACATCACCCACCGGCACTACCTGTATTAACTGGCGAGTATTAATCAAACCAAACGCAAAAAGCACATTTACCAATACCACCGTAGAATAATTATTGAGCGTGCCCACCAAATCATTCATGTCGCCGCTGATGTAGCCGCCCAAAAAGTAACCCACAACCGACCAAAGCCAGTGAATGAAAAACCCGCCCAACACAATTTCTGCCCAGCGCAATTCGTTAGTGGCAATCATGGAATACACTTGCTTTTGACGTTGGCGTAAGCGGTATTCCGTGTAAAAACAGACGAGCACATAAATTAGCGGCGAGCAGCGTACAAATGCCCACACAAATTGAATGGTGAGCTTATCGAGCGGTGCAAGACTCGACCAGTTCCAAGGCAACCACTCAATCACATTGACTTTCAATGCAACGATAAGACTCACAATAAACGCAGCAGGAAACAGGTGAATAAGATGGCGCCATTGTCTAATAACGATAGTTTCTGACACCGAACGCAAATAAAAATACAAACAAGGCCCCTGCAATAGCAAACAAGCGGAAAGCACCGCTGGCACCAAACTCCAGGTGGCGATCTCTAATGTTTGTAAATAACTATTCCAGGTGATGAAAGTCGTGGTTAGCGTGCCTGCCACCAACAAAAAGAACAGCGACAAAAAATTGCGCGCTTGCGCTTGCTTACTGGGTATGAGCTTAAACAGTGCACTGAGGAAAAGTGACTCCACGGCGGTTAACAGTAAAATAACCTCATGAAGATTTAGGAAAATATTTTTCATTATTGTTGTACCGGCACGAAATGGCTGGGATCTAAGCTATGCGCTTAGCCTGCCTCTTATGGTTTGGTTTCATCATAGCAGCTACCGTTAACCCTCGCCTATGCTTACGTAAGAATACAAAACCGCATGAAACCGTTTACTACATCGTCATCTTTTAGTTTCGTTATATTAATCGCAGTGCAATCGTCACATCCCACCCCTCCCAGGGCAAAAAATACATCCCACTTTCTACACAACCTAAGTGACCGTTACCACACTCAGCAGCCAAAGCTTTACGGTAGATTTCACCGCCGCTGATAACGCTGGGCGACTCGCCTTTTTGCTCGGCAATATGGGTACGGCGGCAGTTTATATCGACGATGTTGTGATCAAAGAAATTGCTTATATCGGTGTGGGCGACCCACTCGTCAAAGCCATAGATGCCAGCAACTTTGTCAGCGCAAGCACTGGCTGGGAGACCGATTGGTGGGGCGCTGCTCAACGCGCAGTAGACGGTGCAACCGGCAATAAAGCCAGCGGTAATGACGGCCAATCTGAAGGTTTAGATTTGTGGGTGAACGTAAAAATTGACCCAGAATACGAAATCAAAGAAGTCTTGGTAGCGGGCGATAAATCAGCGCCGCGCAGCTTGGCCCAGTTCAAAGTTGAATACGGCGCAAACACCATGATCAATTGGACTAACAGCAACACCGACGGGGTGTACGAAACCTTCAATATGTTCAGCAGTGCACCGCCGGCCAACACGCGCGATTTCAAACTCAGTTTTAGACCGCCCGCAGGTCAGTTGGTAGAAGTGGCCGATGTGCAGTTTATGGCGGTGGATCACAAGCCCTATCGCATCTACACACTGGGCTTGGATAACGGTGGGACTATTACGCCCAGCGGCACCCTACGCTTCAGTAAAAACAATACCGATTCGCAAACCTACACCTTTACCCCACCGGTCGGCAAAGCCGTTGCCAATGTGATTGTGGACGGTGTATCTCTGGGAGCGCTTAACAGCTACACCTTTACCAATATCAATAAGAGCCACAGTTTGGCGGTTGCCTATGGCAGCTCAGTCAGTAACTCCGTATTGCTTTCTACAGGTCGCCCTGTCGCTGCAAGCACTGCTTTGCTCGCTGCTGCCAACGCGGTGGATGGTAATAGCGCGTCGCGTTGGGAATCAGCACACGGTGTAACGCCAAGCTGGATCAGTGTAGATTTGGGTAGCAGTACAGCCTTGACCCAAGTTGTGATTGATTGGGAGGCCGCAAACGCGGGTAGCTACACGATTGAAGGATCAAACGATAACGCCAACTGGGTGCCACTTAAGTCAGTCACCGGCGGCACATTTGGCAATCGCACCGATACCAATAGCATAACGGGCAGGTACCGCTATGTGCGCATCCATTGCACGGCCTTAAGTGCGGGCAATAACTCATTTGGGAGCTGAAAGTCTATGGCGCAGGCACGGTTACGAGCGGCCTACTAACCCCAATTAACGCAACCGCCAGTACGCAACCACAACCAGCCGCTAACGCTATCGACAAAAATGCAGGTACCCGCTGGGAATCGAGCGTTGCAATAGACCCAAGCTGGCTGACGCTGGATTTTGGCAGCGCTAAAAGCTTGAATAGCATCGCTATCGACTGGGAGGCCGCCAACGCTGCGAATTACGTAGTACAAGGCTCTAACGACAATGTTTCTTGGGCCAATCTTGCCACTAGAACCGGCGGCACGTTTGGCAACCGTACCGATACCCTTACCTTGGCTGGCAGCTATCGCTATGTGCGCATCTACGGCACATTGCGTAGCGCGGGCAATAGTTGGGGATATTCAATTTGGGAAGTTCGGGTAATGGGTAATTAAGTAAAAAGGGGAAATTAAATAAGCGAGAAATTAAAAACCCTGTAGCACGTTTTTGCTGTTAACGCCTTTAGCCGATCCACGCGAGTGGATCGGCATTTTTGTTGTTAACGGTTAAGAATTGGTGAAGACGCCCCCACTTAAACTTTCCTCGCCGCTTCAATCGCTTGCTTGCGATACTCCGTTGGCGTTACGCCGACCATACGTTTAAAAAAGCGGTGGAATGCAGAGGGGCTGTTAAAACCGGATTTGAAAATCACTTCCAAAATGGTTTCGTCTTTATATTCCGGCAAGGCCAATAAACGTTTGGCTTCTTCAACACGATAGCCATTAATAAATTCGAAAAAATTAGACTGATAATGCAGTTTCAATACAGCCGATACATCGCGCGGGCGCAAACCAATTTGTTCGGCAAAGCGCTCCAAGTTGATATTGCTTTCTAAAAATAATTTTTGCTCCTGAATACCCTTTTCAATGGCGCTTACTTTCGTTGCAAGCTTGGCTTCAGGTACGGGTTTGGGCGGGGCAATCACCACCGGGTTTATCAACTGACGCGTATTAATCAAACCAAACACAAACAAACCATTTACCAGCGCCACCGTTAAATAGTTATCGAAAATACCTAGCTGGTCACTAATACTCGGGGCTACATAACCCTCCAACGCATAGGCTAATACTGACCACAACCAATGCACACCAAAACCAAACAACACCACCTCCGCTAATTTCAATTCGGTAATAGAGATGCTGGAATACACTTGCTTTAAATCTTCACGCAATCTGTATTCCGCCCACACACTGGCGATGATATAAACAAATGGCAACAATTTAACCATGGCCCAGACTAAAGAGCGCGCAAATTTCTCTGCGCCATCTACCGGTGTGGATGGCTGCCAATCAATACTGTTGAGATTAAAACCCAATACAATCGCTATGGCTAAAATTGCAGGCACTAAATGAATAAGGTTACGCCAACGCAGCACATGAATTTTTTTAGAGAGTGAGCGCAAATAGAAAAACAACACTGGGCCTTGCAACAACAAACAGCCCGCTAGAATGGCAACTACATAGGGGGTGTGATTAATAGTTGCATCTTTAAGATCACCATTCCAAACCACCACGGTTGCGGTTAACACCAAGGCGACCAAGATAAAAAAACTCGCCAGAATACTGCGCGGCTGAATGCGTTTTGAAGGCAATAATTTTAATAAGGCCGCCAGAAAAATACATTCCAGCGAAGTTAAGAGCAGAACAACATCATGGATATTCAGAAAATTTGTTTTCATTATTATGTTCTCGCACACATATGTTTTCACACAGAGTTGCAGGCTATTTATGCCCGCGCTCATACACTAGCCAGTAAAACCCAGATAGCCACAACCTAAACCAAACTCCCTCTCCTCCTACCCGTTCGTCAGCTATTTTCTCATTTCAACACAAAATGGTTAGCGTAGCCCTTAGCCTCCTGTAAAGACCTATCACTTTTGACTTTTAATAAGGGTAATCAAATGCTCAGCCAAATGATCATAGACAGCGCGAATCCGTGGATTAGAGCGCAGCTCCAGCGGTGCTGTTAGCCAAATCTGCGTGTCGGGAATCCAATGTTCCGGTAATACCCGCACCAGCTGTGGGTAGCGCTCAGCCAATAATGCAAAGCCAAACCCTATGCCCATACCATCCAGCATGGCATGCCAGCATACCAACTGATTATCACAGCGAATCGCAAAGGATTCACGGGTTAACTCAATGCCCAGTGCGCGCGTGCTGTTAACTATAGCCGGATTCTTGTCGTATCCAATCCAATCAAACTCACCCATAGCGGCAGGCGAGAAAGGAATATTTTTTTGCTCTAAATAGGCTTTGCTCGCGTAACCGCCCATTTTCAGGCCACCTAAATGGCGCGCCACCAGAGTATCTTGGACTGGTTTAGTCATGCGGATGGCGATATCAGCTTCGCGCTCCAGCAAATTATCCAAGGCGTTATTGGCCACAATTTCGAGCTGAATATCGGGATATTTATGGCGTAAGCCTGCCAAAATCGGCGGTAATAAAAATGTGCTGGTAGTTTCACTGGCGGTAATCCGCACTGTACCCTTAAGCGATTGGCTCTGCCCCGATGCAGCCAACTGCAAGGATTGCGCCGCCTGCTGCATTTGCTTGGCAGGGTAAACCAAGGCTTCACCCGCTGCCGTGAGCACACTCCCCCGCGCGCCACGGGTAAATAAGGCCGCGCCTATTTCCGCTTCAAGTGCAGCAATTTGGCGGCTTAGTGTAGGCTGCGTTGCCCCTATAGCCTCTGCCGCACGCGCCACAGCGCCATGCTCAACTACCGCTAAAAAAGCTTGAATCAAGCTCCAGTCAAAATTTAACCGATTTGAGTTATCCAATTATGCATAGCTCCTATGCCGCTATCGATATTGTTACGGGCGGCAAACGCGCCCAAAATGAACCCATCAAAACGAAATTCTTTTTAACAAGACGTCACCCACAACAGGAAAAAACCATGAACAGTATTTATAGCGAGCTAGTTACCTCACCTTTTGCGCTATCACTGGTTTTATTACATTTAGTGGTATTTGTGCAATGTGCAATCAAACTCGTCGATTTCAGATTAACCAAGCAACAACTAGAAAAGCTTAACTAAGTAAAAAATACATCTCACAACCAATATGTTTTCTATTCATAAAAGGATCAAATCATGAAATTTCTTTATCGTTATTTTTTAACCGCACCTACAGCCTTAACGCTCATGTTGCTCACGCCAGCCGCATTTATATTTAATCTATGGGCGTCTAACATTTTAACGGCGAGTTACATAGCGTCCAAGTTTCCTGTTCCCTATTTTGTAGCGCAACTGTCGTTCAATCCTGAACAACTAAAAACGTGGTACGGGGTTTTACTCGATCAAGGTATACTCGATAAATACCTGCAAACACAACATATAGATTCACTGTTTATTTTATCTACACTCTTACTGCACTGCTTTGCCTTGGTACTTATTTCGCGCTTATTTGCCGTAAATAGCAAAGGCAGAAAAATTATGGTGGTATGTGCTTTAGTATCAGCCATTGCACCCATTTGCGATCAACTGGAAAATCTGGTGTCTTATGTAATGCTCGCCAACCCAAGAGATTTTTTCAGCGGCCTAGCCTATATTTATTCCAGCTTTGCCGCGATTAAATTTGCGTTTTTTGTCTTTGCCTATATTACAGCACCTATTGGCTTAATCGCAGGCTTGATTAGTGTAATGACACGCAACAAAAAATCACCTCTGATCAGCCAACACGCATAAACAAGATTGCCTAATAATTTTTATAAACACACTTACTTTATCTTCAACCGACTTACTCTCAAAAAGGAATCATCATGAAAAAGGTTAAACACATTATCGCGACTGCTTCATTTTTAACTGCATTCATCACCCCAAGCCTATTAGCCGCAGAACTTGTCGTTGTGGTGGACAACATTAAGGAAGTTCAAGGCAGCCTTTACGTTTCGCTCTACAACAAAGAAGCAAGCTTTGACAGCAATGAAAATGCCGTAAAACGCCAAAAAGTCAGTGTTGATAAAACCACCATAACCCTTAACTTGGGCGATTTGCCTGCGGGCGAATATGCAGTAAAAGCCTATCAGGATGTGAATGATAATGGAAAAATAGACTTCACCACTATGGGGCCACCAAGCGAACCTTTTGGTTCTAGCAGCAAAAGTAAAGAGTTAGCACCGTCAAGTTACAAGGATGCCAAATTTACCCTGGATAAAAATTTGCAAATTCAGATTCATCTTCTGAAATGAAAAAATGCCGGAGCCACATTAGTGTGCAACTCCGGCATTTTATATGCGATGAATAATTTTGAAATTAGCGACTACGTTGACGCACCGCTTCAAATAAGACCACACCCGTTGCAACAGATACATTCAAACTGCTAACAGTTCCTGCCATAGGGATATTCATTAAATGATCGCACGTTTCTTGGGTTAAACGGCGCAAGCCATCGCCCTCTGCGCCCATAAGAATACCGATATTACCGGTTAAATTCGCTTGGTAAACTGAAGCATCCGCCTCGCCCGCCGCACCAAATAACCAAACGCCTTTTTCTTGCAGCTTTTTCAAGGTACGCGCGAGATTGGTTACCGGCACTAGCGGCAACACCTCTGCAGCGCCGCAAGCAACTTTGCGCGCAACCGGTGTTAAGCCGACGGATTTATCCTTAGGCACAATTACCACATGCACACCCGCCGCTTCAGCAGTGCGCATACACGCACCAAGGTTGTGGGGGTCGGTCACGCCATCCAAAATTAATACGAAGGCGGGTTCACTTAAACTCTCAAGCAAATCGAATAAGAATTTTTCATCGTGAATTTCACCCGGCGTACAAACGGCGACAACACCTTGATGATTTTCATCGCCCACCATTTCATCGAGCTTTTTGCGATCAACAATTTTGCAGCTAATCTGATTGCTTTGCGAAAGGTTTAAAATTTTAGTGAGACGCTGATCATTGCGACCCTGCACCATAAACACTTCCAGCACACGCTGGGGTGCACTTTTTAATAAAGCTTGCACTGAGTGCAAGCCAAAAATATTTTCGTTTTTCAATTTGGTTACCGCTTCTTAAAACAAATCATCCTGCGTTTTTATTTCGTCGCTGGGGCACAGCCAAGCATTAATCCTTGCCTTTAGATTTACCCAGCGCTTTTTTAACAGCAGCTTTCGCCTTACCAAGGAATGACGAATCCGCTGGTGGCGCAGGTTGCTGAACTGCTGTTGACGCCTTCGCGCGCGGAGCTTTTTGAGCTTGATCGCCATGATTAGCCTCGCCAGATTGTTTAGCTTTTGCTGAAGCCGCTTTAGGTGCAGCAGGTTTTTTCTCTACTACGGGTTTTTCTGGCGCAGCTTTAGTGGGTGCCTTCTTACTAGGCGCAACCAGAGACTCTGCGACTTTTTTTGCCGCTGCAATTTTTTCTGCTTTAATTGCTGCAGGTGATTTTGCAGCAGTTTTTTTAGCACCCGCTGATTTAGACACCGTTGATTTAGTCACAAGCGATTTGCCAGAAGGCGACTTAGCCGTTGGTGCTTTGCCGGCAGATTTTTTTACCGTGGTTTTAGCAGGTGCAGCTTTACCCGCAACATTAGGCTTGGCAGCTGTTTTTTTACTCACCGTATTTTCAGACTCAGCCGCACGCGCTTTTTTCTTTTCTGCTTTTTTAACGACAATCGGCACAATAGATTTTTTTGGACGGCGAATGGCATTGTCAGATTCTAATTCAAAATCAATTTTACGATTTTCTAAATCCACACGCACAACACGCACGGTCAATTCATCACCCAAGCCAAATACCCGGCGCGTGCGCTCACCTACTAAACGATGTTGCGCAGCTTCAAAACGATAGTAATCGTGCGGCAAGGCGGTAATGTGCACCAGACCATCTACATACAAATCTTTTAATTCAACGAATAAACCAAAACCCGTTACTGCACTTACGTGGCCCGCAAATACAGCGCCGACTTGATCGCGCAAATATTCGCATTTCAACCAACTTACGACATCGCGTGTAGCCTCATCGGCACGGCGCTCGGTAAGTGAGCACTGTTCGCCAAACACCACCATATCATTCGCGTTATAAGGGTAAATTTGGCGAGTTGGAATCGGCATTGCGCCTGCAGCGCGGCGCACATGGGTAGTAGGCACTTCACTGCGCACCACCGAACGAATGGCACGATGCACTAATAAGTCTGGATAGCGACGAATTGGCGAGGTGAAATGCGTGTAGGCATCGTACCCCAAACCAAAGTGACCTCGATTTTCCACTTGATACATTGCTTGACGCAAACTGCGCAACATAACCGTTTGAATCATGTTGCTATCACTGCGGCCTTGAATTTGTTGCATAAGCTGTTGGTAGTCACCCGACGTTGGCTCAGCACCACCCGCCAAGCCTAAACCTAACTCCGATAAAAACTCACGCAAGTTTGTCAGCTTTTGTTCGGTTGGGCCTTCGTGTACACGATACAAACCAACGAGGTTATGCTTCTCTAAAAATTTCGCCGAGCACACGTTGGCACACAACATACACTCTTCGATTAGTTTGTGCGCATCGTTGCGTTTGATTGGCACTATGCGTTCAATTTTACGATCTTCATTAAATTGAATGCGCGTTTCCACGGTTTCAAAATCAATTGCGCCGCGCTCATCGCGCGCAATACGCAAACACTTGTATAACTTGTGCAGCAATTCTAATTGCGGAATAACGTGCTTATATTCTTCACGCAATTTTTGCGATTCTTCGTCAGACTCAGTGAGAATTTTTCCTACTTTGGTATAGGTCAATCGCGCGTGCGAATGCATCACACCTTCATAAAATTCGTAACCAGAAATTTTGCCTGCATCGGTGATGGTCATTTCACACACCATACACAAACGATCCACATGCGGGTTCAACGAACACAAACCGTTCGATAAAGCTTCGGGCAACATAGGCACAACGTAGTCAGGGAAGTACACCGAGTTGCCGCGACTGCGCGCTTCCATATCGAGAGCGTTATTCACTTTCACATAGTGGGATACATCCGCAATTGCCACATACAAACGCCAACCGCCGCGACGACGTTCACACAAGACCGCATCATCAAAATCACGCGCGTCTTCACCGTCGATGGTAACGAATGGAAGATGACGAACATCAATGCGATGCAACTTATCTGCTTCAGCAACTTCTGACGGCAAAACAGCTGCTTCAACAACAACGTCTTGCGGCCACACACAGGGAATACCGTGTGCTTGAATCGCCAATTCAATTTCCATCCCCGGCGCCATATGATCGCCGAGCACTTGAATCACACGCCCCATGGGCAAGCGGTTTTTATCGGGCTGCTGGGTAATTTCTGCGACCACAATTTGGCCGTGAGTAGCGCCACCGTAAGCGCCGAATGGAATCATAATATCTTGCGTGATGCGCGCATTTTCTGGGCGCACAAACTGCACGCCATCTTCATTAAAAAAGCGCCCCGCTAATTGCGTGGTATTGCGTGAAAGCACTTCAACAATCGCGCCCTCTTCTTTGCCACGATACTGCTCGCCCGACATGCGCACTAAAACTTCATCGCCATCAAACACACGGCGCATTTGGCGGTTGTGGAGATAAACATCGTCGCCACCGTTAGCGGGAATTACAAAACCGTAACCGTCTTTATGGCCTTGCACGCGTCCGCGAATCACGTCGATTTTGTCTAAGCGCAAATAAGCATCTTTGCGGTTGCTGATCAATTGGCCATCGCGCGCCATGGCAATAAGACGACGGCGCAGCGCTTCAACCTGATCTTCATCGGTAAGATTCAGAATCTCGCACATTTGCGGGTGGGTGATAGGCTCAGCGGCGCTATCGAGCAAGTCTAAAATGTACTCGCGGCTGGGGATGGGATTTTCGTATTTTTCAGCTTCGCGGGCGGCGAAAGCATCCTTATGCGGGGTTTTACGTTTGGTCAAAGGAGACGTCCTGTTGTGGCCTATTAATATGGCCTATTAAAATAGCGAATGCGGCCAGATTGCCGCCAAAAGTCTTTTGTTGATCAATTACTAAGGTCTTTATTGATCGATACCTAAAAGTCTTGGTCGGTCAATTATAAGTCAGACACTATGACAAACCCACAAATATAATCAGTTTGCGCGTTGACAAGCCCTGGGCCGCTATTTATAGTTCGCGGCCTTGGCCTCTGGCCGAGCTGCCCAGGTGGTGAAATTGGTAGACACGCCAGCTTCAGGTGTTGGTGGCGCAAGCTGTGCCGGTTCGAGTCCGGCCCTGGGCACCAAACAATTAAAGCTCCTGCTAGGAGCAATAAGAAAGCCCCGATGTGAAAGCATCGGGGCTTTTTTGTACCTGCGATGCCATCCTATTTATGTGGAAAGAATTATGTGGAAAGTAGCACCATGAACCGCAAGAAAAAAATGAACGATGCCTATAATAAAAAACTGAAAAAGCACAATGATAAATTGCGCATCATCAATAAACCAAAATACATTTCAAAAGCTGACCGTGAAAAAATGGCTTTAGCAGAGCAGCAAGAGCAGGAATAGTTGATTTAGTTTTAAGCTGCAGTACTTTGCCCAACCCACAACCTATTCCCATCTGGATCTTCTATACGAAATTCGGTCATATCGTAGAAAGATTTATGCAAATCAGGGATAGCCCCCTCCCAACCTCCCCCTTGAAAAGCGGGGAGGGGCTGACTCCCTGTGCGATAAGTTTTTTGCGAAGTTCAATTTAGCTCCTCCCCTTTTTGAAGGGGGAGGCTGGGTGGGGGTTTTAGCATAACAATAACGCGCCATGCTTGATCGACCCCATAATTTGTATGCTAGGATGTGTAGACCTATGTGTAAACGAGGAGTCTGCCATGGCTACAAACCTTTCAATTGACACTAACTTACTCAACGAAGCTCTTTTGATAAGTGGGTTAAATACAAAAAAAGATACTGTGAATCAAGCGCTTCTGGAGTTTGTGCAAAGGAGAAAACAGCGTGAAATCACCTCTCTTTTTGGTCAATTACCCCAAGACACCCATTATGACTATAAAAAGGGGCGTAAATGACAGGCACACTTGTTGATACTTGCGTATGGTCAATTGCCCTTAGAGGGGGCACCTCAAAAGATACGCAAATAGCTGAAGAACTGACTCAGCTTATAGATGACCACCAAGTGAAAATAATTGGCGCAATTAGGCAAGAGTTACTTTCCGGTTATAGCGACAAGCAAAGCTACGAACGCTTAAGAGCAAAGCTGAAATTCTTTCCCAATGAGCCTACTGTAGACGCCGACTACGAAGCCGCCGCAGAATATTCAAATTTTTGTCGTACCAAGGGGATACAAGGTTCCCATACAGACTTTTTAATTTGTGCCGTAGCAATAAGGGCAAAGCTAAAAATATTTACCACGGATAAAGATTTTAGTAACTACTGCAAACACCTGCCCATTTCTATTTACGAATTAAACTAACGCCTAGCTAAGCGGATATTTTCACGTTAATTTTCCGAACGAAAACACCAGACAACAAAAAGCCCCGATGTGAAAGCATCGGGGCTTTTTTGTACCTGCGATGCCATCCTATTTATGTGGAAAGTAGCACCATGAACCGCAAGAAAAAAATGAACGATGCCTATAATAAAAAACTGAAAAAGCACAATGATAAATTGCGCATCATCAATAAACCAAAATACATTTCTAAAGCTGACCGTGAAAAATTAGCGCTAGCAGAGCAGCAAGTGCAGGAATAAAACAGGCTTGCTTCAATATTTGATTGGCGTTTTGATCGGCTGATTAAACACTGCCCTTTTGTTGACAATATCTACAATAACGGTGAAAAAAGGAGAGCACATGTTATACAGAAAGTACATTACCCCTAATGCATCCACCCCACCTAACCCCAAAAAAATCATTAACGCTTTACTGAAACTGATAACTCAAAGTTAATCCCGCCGTGCGCGGCGGTAGGAAAATCGCATCAAAACCGCCGGGGGTAATAAAAGTGCCGGATGAGGTTTTGATATTTTGATTGGTGAGGTTTTTGACAAAGGCTTCCAGCGACCAAGGGCTGTTGTTGGATTCGTAGCGCAAGCTCGCATCGTAACTGGTGTAGGCTTTTTGCACCGCAAGATCTTTTGCGCCATTGGGCGCGCTCTTAAATACACCGGCGGCTAAATCGCGGCGGTTATAAATATCTAAAAAATACTCGTCGGAAAACGTGGCTTTCAGTTGTGGTGTGAGCACACCGTGACCAAATTCAACATTGTGTTTATAGAGCAGCGAGAACTTCCAATCAGGCGCACGCACTGGCGAATTGCCGGATAAAAGCACAATTTTTGCCGCGCGCCCAGCATCGCTGTTTACATAGGGATTAAATAAATTGCCGAACAAGGTATCGGGTGTTTGGAAATTATCAAAGCGGGCATTCATAAAAGCCGAGGCCACATGTAAATAATCGCGCGCGGTCATCGCCCAATCAATTTCTATTTCTAAACCCCGCACAGTAGCTGCAGCCGCATTGCGCACAATCGTGCTAGTCACGCGATCTACCACGCCATCGCCATTCGTATCGAATAAATCGCGATCTGAAAATTGTAAGTTGGTGTAGTCCGCTTGATAGAGCGCCGCGTTTAAACGCAAATTTCCGTCCAACAAGGTTGATTTCAAACCCAACTCGTAATTAATCACTTCTTCGGGGTTTGCGTTGTTACCGCGATCTTGAATATGGCCAGATTTAAAACCCGTTGCTACCGATGCATAGCTCATAACAGCTGCTTGCACATCATATTCATAACGCAACAGGCCACTGGTGTTTTTCCACGTTGCGGAATAATCATTTACTTGGCGCACCCAGCAGGCTTGTTCGCCAATGCCACTGTGACCGCCATTGTCGTAAGGCAAGCCCGCATTAATCGCCGCTTGCGCACCGGCATCTGCATAAATTTGTTCAGATTTAGGCGCGCCATTGCCAATTGATTTAGCGGTGAGGTAAGGGCCAAGCCCGGTGACGCGGCAATTAAGACTGCGGCCACCTTTATCAGATTTTGTATCTTGCGTATGGCGAATACCGGCGGTGAATCGGCTCAACTCATTGAGATCATAAGTCGCCTGTGCAAATACCGCGTTGGATTGCACGCGCCTATCGGGCTGCATAAATATCGCCGTGGCCGCGCCACCAAAATCGCTAATAAAACTGGTGGTTTTCGTGGGGTCGCCGTGTCCATCGTCATCGGCTTGATCAATCGCATAGACAATATCGTTGCGCTCTTGCGATACAAAGGCACCGAGAATCCAACGCAAACTTTCGGTGTCGCTATTAATCAGTTGTAACTCGTGAGAATTAAAACGAAAGGTAGAGCTGGCGGTACGGCGCTGTTCGTAATTGCCGCTGCGCCCCATATCTTGATCAAACCCCTGTTCGCGTTCCATGACCGCACTGCCTGCGATGTAACTCAGGGTTTGCTCATTCGGCAACCTATAATCCATGCGCGAACGAAATGTATTGTTGGTTAAATTTATAAAAGAGGGCGTATCCGATACGGTGGCGCGCAACCCACGTGCAACCAAGGTGGGGTCCAATTCAGTTACGCTGGTGCCTTGATCACGATAATGTTCAAGGCTAGTAAACCATTTAACATTTTCTGCAGGCTGCCACACACTTGAAAGCCGAATCGCTTCTTGATCATCGGCATCTGGCCCTTGGGCGTGAGCAGTAGGCGCTTTTTGATAAGCATTTAATTCAGTCAGAGTCGCGGGATATTGCGGCCCCAATCCGGCGTAATTGTGAATGAGTGTGGTGTATGCATCGTGCTGATCAATCGCACCCGCTATACGCAGTGCCCAGGTATCACTCACAGGAAGGTTAAGCGTCGCCTTGAGCGCTTGATGATCGTAACTCCCCAAAGTTAAAGCAATATCTGCCGCTTGCACACCGAGCATGGGTTTTTCGGTTTGAATATTGATTCCACCTGCCGTGGCGTTGCGGCCAAAGAGCGTACCTTGTGGCCCGCGCAAGACTTCAATGCGGTCGAGATCGTATAGCAAGGTTGCTGCACCCTGCGCACGGGGCGAATAAACACCATCAATATGCAACGCCACGGGGCCATCGGCAATTTCGGTGATATTGGTTTGGCCAATGCCGCGCAGCTGCACTAAAAGCGCAGATTGTTCGCCGGTATTGGTCATCTCCAAACCGGGCACCATATCGGTGAGATTGCGAATATCCTTGGCTTGAATTTGATTCAAGCTAGCTTGGGTTAAGGCCGTTACCGCAATAGGTGTTTTTTGCAGATCAGTCGCGCGTTTGGTAGCGGTCACAATCACTTCTTCAATAGCCCTTATCGGCTTGGCTGCATCGCCAACCGGTTTTGCTGGCCGTTTATGGCTGGCGATAATCGTAACGCGCTGATGATTGCCGATTTTGTATGTAAGCGAAGTGCCGGCCAGCAAGTGACTCAAGGCTTGGGTTAAGGTCATTGAACGTTTAAGCGCTGGAGATTGCAGCGGCGCAACCAAGGCCGAGGGCACCAGCACATCTACATTCGCCTGTGCGGATACCATCAGCAGTGCAGAATCTAGAGGCTGTGCAGGAATATCGAACGCAACAACCGCCTCAGATTCATCACGACCATAAGCCGCGTCCGTCAGCAAACCAGCGCCCAAGCTCACAATAAGCAATAGCAAGTGCTGGAAAAATCTGCGCGTATCGGCATTTCTCATAGGCGAATGAACTAGATGAGTGCAGTGAAAAGGTCGCTATTTATATAGGAAAAAACACAAGCTGTCGAAAATGGTGCAAGTTCACACCTTGGCAGCCAGCGCAAATTCACCCTAAAACCGATTGCATAAAAATAATTTACCCTGGGGGAGCGGATTTAAACACCCAATACGTCTTATGGCTGGATAGGTGTTTTGTGCCAATAAAATAAGCAAATAATCACCCGCAATAACCCAAGATCCTCTTAATAAGATGCACTTAATAAGATGCACTTAACTAACAAGCTCTACCTAAATAGGCGTTAAGATGAATTCACGCTATGCTTTAGCACAATTGAATGCTGTATTTTGGCGGCCCGATGCACCCTGCATTCGCCCCGCTATGCGTGAGCGCTAACCAACTATGCGCACACAACCAAAACGTCGGACAGATATGAGCACAGATAATAAAGAAGATTATGTGCGTGATATCTATCTGCAACATCGCGAAGAACTCTGCCATTACATTGTGAATAAATGTGGGGTGAAATTCAGCGAGGCTGAAGACATAGTACATTCAGCCTTTGCGCGTTTTGTTGCAATGGAATCACCTTTTTCGGTGGAGAACCCCCGTGCATTTTTGTACACCACCAGCTACAACATTGCGATAGATGTAAAACGCCATAACCAAGTACAAAACCGCTACGAACAAGCGGTGGTGGATAACGATGCAGCAATTGTTACCGCGCTAGGCCCAGAGCAAGAAGTTGAGGGCAAACAACGTTTAGGGATTATTTCACGCGCACTCTGGGGCATGCCGCAAAAGCGCCGGCAGCTACTCATGATGAGCCGCTTTGATGGATTATCTTATGCAGAAATTGCACGCCAAGTTGGCCTGTCTGAAACAGTCGTACGTAAACATGTCTCCAATGCCTTGGCAGATTGCCACAAAGCATTACAGGCTCAAGGTTAGTAGTTGCGGAATTAAATTATGCAAGTAGATCAGTTGGAACGCATCGATAACGAAGCCAGAGAATGGTTTACGTTAATGCAGTCGGGTTCCGTGAGAGAAACAGAGCAACAGGCATTGCAACAATGGTTGCACGCCGATGCTGCACACCAAAAAGCGTACAATCAATACCAATTGATTTGGCAAGACTTGGGCAACATAAATGCTTCAGAAATTGCGGCACTTAAGCGCTCGGTAAAACCATCGCTTATGGAATCTCTGCGCGGAATATTTGCGGGCTTACAATTATTAAATCCAAAATCACAATTTGGCCTTGCCTTAGCTTCGGTCGCTATTTTAGCGATTGTTATTATTGGCTTGCAGCCCGAAAAAATTGTAGTGCAAGAATTTGCGACAACAACCGGCGAAGTAAAAAACATTACCCTTGCCGATGGCAGTGAAATAACACTGGGCGCAAAATCGCAATTAAAAGCCTGGGCTACCAATAAAGAACGCCGCGTTATTTTAGTCAGCGGCCAAGCCTTTTTTAACGTTGCCAAAAATCCGCAGCGCCCATTTTGGGTAGATGCCGGTGAAACCACAGTGCGCGTAGTAGGCACGCAATTTGATGTACGCAAAGGGTCAGACCGCACCCGTGTTGCCGTATTAGAAGGCATTGTGAATGTTACTAGTGCACATAAATCTAACCATAACACCCCCGTAGTGCTCACTGCAGGGCAGCAGGTTACGCGTTTAAACGCAGGAAATTTTGAAGCGGTAAATGCCATTTCAGTATCTGAGCTGGAATCATGGCGCAATGGCCGTTTGATTTATTTGCGCGCAAGCCTTGCGGATGTTGTGGCCGATGCTAATCGTTATTTTAAAGGCTCGATTAGTTTAGGCTCAAAAAATCTGGCGGATTTAAAAGTAACCGCAGCCGTAAGCACTAATCAAATGGATGCATTAACCGATATGCTTACCAGCTCATTACCCGTAGTTCTTCAGCGCGATGCGCAAAATAATATTGTGATTATGTCGTCTAGCGATGTGAATTCAAAACCGCACACGTCGAAATAAAACTTCTGCACTATTCTTCCCTGCGAAAATTCTTTAGCAGGGAATCGTCATCACTTCACTAAATTAAATGGGGAGTCGTCATCCTCGCGTAGGCGAGGATGACGATTTTCCATATTAATTTACCTTCCTCAACCCCCCTAACGCCTAAAAAAATATCATTCACAATACCTCAAAAAAAATATTTCCCCCCAAAGGAGCGGATTCGCTACAGCTCTCCGTCTTACTACTAACGTGTTTTCAGATATTCAAAAATAACTGCCACGTTGACTCACTGCTCCTCCCATTATTAACAATAAATTTTCAGGGGAAATACTCACGATGTATCAAAAACGAAAATTATCGAGCGCCATTTTTGCAATTACTGCAACCATGTCAGCAGCTCAATACACTTACGCACAAGAAGAATCGGGTAGCGATGTAGAAGAAGTTATAGTTTCAGGTATTCGCGGCAGCTTGATGCGTTCGCAAGATATCAAGCGCGATGGCAACGGCGTAGTCGATGCAATTTCTGCAGAAGATATCGGTAAGTTTCCCGATCAAAACCTCGCGGAATCTTTACAGCGTATTACCGGTGTTTCTATCGACCGGTCGGGCGGTGAAGGTAAATTAATTACCGTACGCGGCTTCGGCCCAGACTTCAATACGGTATTGGTAAACGGCCGCCAAATGGCTTCTGAAAACGATACGCGCGCATTTAGTTTTGACACTATTTCTGCGGATATGGTTAACAGCATTAATGTATTTAAAACTGCTACAGCGACGCAACAATCGGGCGGTATTGGCGCAACAGTAAATATTACAACTGCGCGCCCACTAGCGTTGGATGGTCTTAAAATCGCAGGCTCCATTAAAGCCATTAACGACGACAACAGCGGCGAAACCTCACCCGAATATTCCGCATTAATTAGCGATACTTTTAATGACGGCACCTTTGGCGCATTGCTTGCTGTATCGCACAAAAATGCCAACACCCGTTTAAATCAAGCACAAACCGATGGCTGGTTAGAAAATGCTGGCATACCTACCGCGCAACTAAACGGCGGCAAAGGTTTTGCAGGCAATGTTTTCTCACCGCGCAATTACGACACCAAAGTTACCTTTGAGGAGCGCACGCGCACCAACACCAATTTAGTCTTGCAATACAAACCGCAAGACAATTTAACCTTAACGGCCGATGCCCTTTTTTCTGATTTTGATATAGAAACCGATGCAACCTCTTACGGCCACTGGTTCACTGCACCCAACGTAGAAAATGCCGTCACAGATGCAAATGGTACGGTTATCGACCTCTACCAAGAGACTGGTTTGGCAACAGATTTCCACGCTAAAAAATTCGACCGTTTAACCAGCACCAAGTCTTATGGATTGCAAGCGGATTGGGATGTAACGGACAAACTAAATATTGTGTTTGATATTTCTAAATCCAACGCCGAACGCGAAGCCAACAACGGCGGCGGTGATCAATTATCCTTAATTGGTTACAAAAACCGTGTGCGCTTCCAATCGGATTCCGCAATTTTACCGTGGACTAGTCAATTCCAAACGCCAGCGACTGGCTTAATTAATGACACAACAACCAATGCCACCCATTCAGTGTCAGATTATTTGAACCCTGCGAATGGCCGCGCGCACGTTATGTTGCGCCGTGGTTGGGCCGTTGAAGATGATATTAGCCAATACAAAATGGACGGCGTTTGGAAAGAAGGTGCAGACTCAGGTTTAGTTGCCGCCAAATTTGGTTTGATGATGTCTGAGGAAACCAAATCACTCACTCGTTGGGATAACGAAGGTGGCGGCGTTCACTGTATTTATTGTGGCTACCCAGACGCTCCCGATGTACCCGATTCTTACTTAAGTGTATTTAATGCAGGCAGTGATTTCTTAAGCAAGGTAAGCGGTCACGGCAGAACACCAACGTCATGGTTGCGTCACGATGGCGAACAACAATTTTCATTTCTTGAAGGCAAAAGCGGCGTTAGCTTTGATGCGAAACGCAAAGACAATTCCTATTCGGTAGAAGAAAAAACCACTTCTGCGTATTTTGAATTTGATTTTGCAAGTTCAATTGGCGATATGCCGTTAAAAACCACCACCGGTGCACGTTTGGAAAGCACTGATGTAACCGTTGTTGGCACTCAAGCACCCATTGAGAAATTAACGATTCTCGATCAAACCGAAATGGTTTCGTCTTACGGCACTGCAACACCTATAGCCTCGGATGCATCTTACAAAGCGCTGCTGCCAAATATGAGCGCAAGTTTAAATATTTCTGATGATCTTGTTGCACGCCTTGCAGCATCGCGCTCACTAACGCGCGCGCCGCTGAACAACATGGCACCCGTCACCAATATTGGCACCACGCGCCCCGGTACATTGACGGCAAACGCAGGCAACCCAGGTTTAAAACCTTTCCAATCAGATAACTTGGATTTATCGCTGGAATGGTATTACGGCGATGCAAGTTATGTGTCTGCAGGTTTTTTCTGGAAAAACGTTAACAACTTTATTGTTACCGGCACCAAGCAGCAAACCTTTGTCACCAGTAACGGTAGTTTATTAACCGACCCAAGCACCGGCAGCAATCCTAACGCGCCCGATGCGAACGACCAAACCGCCGTATTCACCACAACATTACCCAGCAATGGTGAAGACGCGATTGTTGATGGCCTTGAGCTGGCGTTGCAGCACACTTTCGGTGAGAGTGGTTTTGGTGTGATTATTAACGGCACCTTGGTGAATAGCGATTCTGAATTAAAAGCGGGCGATGTTACGCAAAAGTTTGCGGTTACCGGCATTAGTAACTCAACCAACTTAGTTGGTTTTTACGAACAAGGCCCCTACCAATTGCGTATTGCCTACAACTGGCGCGACAAATTTTTACAATCGCTCACGCAAAGTAATGGCGACGGCGTTGTACACGTAGATGCTTACGGCCAGTGGGATTTGAGCGGCAGCTATGAAGTTAACGAAAATATTTCGGTACTGTTTGAAGCCACCAACCTAACGGAAGAAGTGGTCACAAAATATGGCCGTTACAGCAATCAATTTTTGTTAGCCGAAGATGCAGGTCGACGCTTCTCTGTAGGTGTACAAGCTAAGTTTTAATATCATGTAGCGCTCCACGCTTTGGGTTGCCAGAATTCTGGCAACCCGTTTTTGTTAATAGTGAATGCTTTAAAAAGTAACAATAATAAATATTTACACCGGAGAAAATGCTATGAGCCATGCAATTCAAAATATCGTCATCGTGGGTGGCGGCACCGCTGGTTGGATTACGGCTGGCAGGATTGCCGCAAAACACAAAGCGAATCCCGATATTACCGTGACGCTCATTGAATCGCCCAGCATTAGCATTATTGGTGTGGGTGAAGGCACTTGGCCCACCATGCGCAACACGCTGATGAAAATGGGTATCTCCGAAACTGATTTTATGCGCGAGTGCGATGCAACCTTTAAGCAAGGTGCTAAATTTGCCAAATGGGTAGACGGCACACCCAATGATTTCTATTACCACCCACTCATGCTGCCACAAGGTTTTAATAAAGTAGACTTGCCACCCTATTGGCAGACCGAATTTGGCCATCACTCTTTTTCAGACGCAGTCTGCTTTCAAGAGCAAGTCTGTGAACAAGGCCTAGCACCCAAATTAATTACCACCGCAGAATATGCCTCTGTCGCCAACTATGCCTATCATCTCAATGCCGGTAAGTTTGCAGAATTTCTCAAAAAACACTGCGTTAAGAATTTGAATGTCACGCATATTCTTGGCGATGTAATCAGTGTTAATAGCGCCGACAATGGCGATATAAAATCGGTAACCACTCAACAGCAAGGTGAAATTGCTGGCGATTTATTTGTGGACTGTACTGGCTTTGCATCGCTCTTACTCGGCCAGCATTTACAGGTTCCATTTGTGGATAAGAGCAATGTACTTTTTATAGATACCGCCATAGCTGCACAGGTACCTTACGAACATGAAGACTCACCCATAGCCTCACACACTATTTCCACCGGACAATCCGCTGGCTGGATTTGGGATATAGGCTTAGTACACAGACGCGGCACAGGTTATGTTTATTCCAGCAAGCACACCAGCCATGATCAAGCCGAACAGGTGTTACGCAACTATATTGGCACCGCAGCAAAAGACTTAAGCTTCCGTAAAATCCCAATCAGCTCCGGCCATAGAAAATTATTTTGGAAAAATAATTGTGTTGCAGTCGGTTTATCGGCAGGTTTTTTAGAACCCTTGGAAGCTTCCGCCTTAGTGCTCGTTGAACTTTCTGCCGAAATGATTGCAGAGCAATTACCGGCTTGCCGCGAAGTAATGGACATTACCGCCAAACGCTTTAACGAAACTTTTTTATACCGCTGGGATCGCATAGTTGACTTCTTAAAACTGCATTACATTTTAAGTAAACGCTCTGACAATACCTTTTGGTCTGACAATCGCAACCCCGACACTATTCCCGATAGCTTAAAAGAGCTGATGCAATTGTGGCGCTACCGTTCACCCAGCAATTGCGATTTCACCAGCAACAACGAAGTCTTTCCCGCCGCCAGTTACCAGTATGTACTCTATGGTATGGGCTTTAAAATGGATTCTGCCTTTATAAAACAACCACTCACTGAACAGCGCATAGCGGCAGAGCAACTCACTCAAAATGCCAATGCAATAAAAAAGGCTTTAGCCATGCTGCCTAAAAATCGTGAGCTTATGAAAAAAATTCACGAATACGGTTTTGCTACGGTTTAAACATTTAATCGTTAATAAAAAAGAGATAAAGCCATGTCCAATTTAATCGCGCTCAATCAACAGGCACACCAAGCTATTCGTATCAATACTCAAACAGTAGAAGCGCAAGCCAGCCAACTAAACATGGTGCCGGTAGTGCTCAGTGAGTTTTTAAAACTTGCAGTGCAATTTCCTATTGGGTTCACCAAAAATAAAGACACAGGCCGCTTTGTGTGCGTTGCACTTTTTGGTTTTCAAGAAAGCGAAAATCTTTTTGTAAAAAATCAGCACTGGGATGCACTCTACCTCCCCTTACAGATTAGACGTCAGCCATTTTTTCTCGGCAATTCCGAGCAAAGCGATGATCAATTCGTAGTATGTATAGACAGTAGTCATAAAAGTATTGAACAAAAAAATAGTGACGCGGTTTCAGAAACGGAAGCTATTTTTGATAGAGAGGGTAATGCGACGCCTTATTTAGAAAATGTTAAAGCAATACTAGCGGAGCTACTGAATGGCGAAGCGACTACGCAGGTATTTATTAAAACACTTGCCGAGCTTAAATTACTGCAACCCATGCAATTAGAAATTACTTTTGCGAATGGCGAATCCACACGAGTGGAAGGTATCTACACCATCAACGAGGTGCGCCTGCAAAACTTAAGTAACGATGAAATCGCAGGCTTACATCAACAGAATTATTTAGCACCTATCTACACCATGATTGCATCCATCGGTCATATTTATGGTTTAGTCGATAGAAAAAATAAACGTAGCGCGGGTGAATAATAATGTCGCTACCAATCCCTGAGCGCACCACAGCTGAAATTCAATATGGCGATTATAACTTCTCCATTAACCCGGATATGAGCATAGAAACCATCCATGTTGGCAATGAGCTAGAACCTATTGTCATAGTAGATAATCTATTGCACCACCCTGAAACGCTGCTGCAATTCGCAGAATCGGGTTACCCTTTTCAGAAAGATATTAAGGATTTTTACCCTGGCATTCGCAAACCCTTAGCACCGGTTTATGCAGAGAATATCTACCGTCACTTGATGGAAACGCTATGGACCTATTTCAGTTCAAAGCCTACGGTTAACATCAAGTTGTTATCCAGCGTTTTATCGCTCACCACAACCGCGCCTAAAGACTTGCGCCCTATTCAAAGCGTGCCTCACTTCGATAGCTTTTTGGCAAACAATATTGCCGGCGTACACTACCTGTGCGGCTCGCAATTTGGTGGAACCTCTTTTTACCGCCATAATTCCACGGGCTTTGAAACCTTGGATGCGCAGCGAATTTTACAATACGCACCTAAATTAAAGCGCGAAGTCATGCAATCCAGCACCGATACTTTCGAGTACATTAATGGCGATACCGGTATTTTTACGCGCATAGCGTCTATTGAAGCAAAATTTAACCGCGCCATTTTTTATCGCAGCAATATTTTGCATTCCGGCAATATTCAAACTGAAGCGGGCTTAAGCGAAAACCCTAGAACAGGGAGACTCACGGCAAATACATTAATTTCAATTAATTGAAAAATTATTCTTAATCGATTTGTAGTAGGTTCTACCAAGCGGAATTACGCTTCCGCTGGCTAACAACAATTCATACTGACTACCCTGATGAATAAGCATTTCTTTTACTCGCGCCACAGAAACCACATAGGATCTATGTACCTGCCGATAATCATTGGGCAATATATCGAGAATATGACTCAAACTTTTGTTGTGTAATCGCGTGCTGCCATCCAACAAAACCAACTCACTGTAATGCCCAGACGCTTTAATATAATCAATATCACTTAATGCGACTAACTCTATTCTCCCCTGCCTTTCTACACTAAGCGACTTGCTTGTAAAAGGATTTGTATTTACCTTACCCGAGGTAAGCGCACGCGCAAGTGCTTTGGCGATGCGCTCTTGACTGAAAGGCTTTCCTACAAAATCCAACACGCCGTATTCAAACGCTTCTATAGCGCGATCAGTATTCGCCGAAACAACAATCGTATGATAACTCGCAGCCATTTGCGTTTTGAGTAAATCAAACCCATCTTGCCCATGTAAATTTAAATCTAGAAAAAGTAAGTCGATACTGTGCGATGAGAGATATTCCTCTGCATCATCTAAACTCGAAAAATGCCGTATACACGCAGTGTGATCGGCAAGCTCTGCATTCAAAAAACGAATTAGCCGCTGGGAAATTAGTGCTTCATCTTCAACCACCACAATATTCAACATTAATTTATCACCTTGGCATTAAGCCACAGCAATTTTGGAATTGTGATCTGAGTAATCCACTGCGTAGCCTGCGCCTCTTCGTGCAAAGACCAATGTTGCGAAAAGCTTTCTTCAAGCCGCGCCTTAATATATCGCAACCCTGTACCGCCCTCTGATTTTATCCGATCCGTTGCCTCTCCATGCTGCGCAGCCACTAAGGGTGCGATAAACCTAAACACACATGTATTTTCTTGCTCGACCAAACTAAGTGAGAACACGATGGAACCTGAGCGATAATGGTTGTGGCTAATAGCATTCTCTAACAGAGTATGAAAAATAGCGGGAGGCACCATTACATTTTCGTTAAGCTCGACGGTATTTAGTAAAAACTTTATCTGCGTTCTAAAACCCATAATCTCCAAATGCGAACGACACAAACAAAGCTCTTGCGCCAAGGGTACTAATTTTTGATTGGCCATAGCGCTCATAACACGAAATTCATTCGCCAAGGCATCAATAAATTCAATAGCAACCTTTGGTGATTCTTCAATCCATTCTTCTATGGCGGTCAGCGTATTTAAAATAAAATGCGGTTGAATATTTTTTTTGAGCAGCTCTATCTCCAAACGAGCGGACATGAGCAAAGCAGCTTCATGTTGTTTTTGTCTCGCCCGTAAATCCAGCGTCAAGGAAACTAAGGTAAATAACACCAACAGCCCAAAACATAAAAAAAAATAACTATCCATAAACTGCCGAGGAAAAACCAGCATTAGAATAGTGACAAACAATAAGCTTAAACATGCCGCAATGGCATCACGTTTTTTCTGTTTTACCGCAACAAAAGTAACGCATAAAGACGACAGAAGACCCGCTAAAAATATAAAGTAAGTCGCGCCATCATAACCCTCAGTTGAAAAGCTCGCTAACAACACTAGGGCTAAGGTAGTACCCAGCCATATCTTTTGATGCGACAAGCTAAATCGCTGCAGAAAAAAAGCAAGCAATAACCCAGCTACCAATGCATTGAGCAACAATACGCTGATAAGCCTATACAAATGCCAATCATAGCTGTAACCAAAAAGTCCACGATAGCTTTCAGCTAATAGCAAGAAGGCGATAGATACACACAGCAAACCGAACAGAAGAATTTGTTGAGTGCGTTGATACAAAAAATACATCATTAAAAAATAAAGCCCGATAATAATAATGCCGCCCAACATAGTTACGGGTAATAAATTTTGGCGATAACCACTGTTAATCAGGTTTTCATAACGCCCCAGTAGAATCCAAAAAGTCCGCTGACGCAATTTATCGGGAGAATGATATGAAGAGACTCGCGCACTAATAACATGAGGGCCTTGGGTATAGAGAATTTTGGGCACATGAAAAACACCTTCAATATCACCAGGAATTTCTGTTTGCGCATTTTCACCGACTACTCCATTGCGCCCTAATAGAACGCCATCCCAATAGAGTTCATAAGCACCTAACACACTCAACAACACACCTTGCTCATGTGTTTCCTGTGACGAAACAGTAAAGTGATTGCGAATCCAATATTGTGCTTGCTGCGACGGCAAGCCGTGCTGGGCAATAGACTTCCACTCACGGTCATTAAAAGTGAGTGATGCCCACTCAGCACTTGAAGAGTGAGCATCGAGCTTTTCACTATAAAGCGAACGGATTTGAATATTATTCTCAGGAGCCGCTAGCGGCGAATTCGCATACCACACTAAAAGCACCAACAAGACTACATATTGAATTGATCTAAGTAATTTAAACAAGGCGTTGACTCTTAGGGTTTTTATAGCAAACAAAACGGTTTGAAAGAGTGTATCGATAAAGTTATCTATCTCAAAGCTGTTGGTGCACGCCAAAAGGCGTTGGTGCAATTCTTCGCGGAGTTTGTGCTTTACACCCGTAACATTGACCATCATCAATTGGTTATATCAAATCATTCGAGGTAGATATGGTTATATTTCAACAACCTTTTCGTTATGCGGGCTTATTCTTTGGCATAAGCCTAGCCGCTATTTTTCTGGCTATCTATTGTTGGCCGTTATTTGATATGGATTTTTGGCTTGAGACTTTCACACTACTTATTAGTCTGGCGTTATCGCTAGACTTACTGGCCTATGGCTTATTTCGAACGCGCTCATGGTGGATAAAAGCAACCGCTCTTGTACCGGGATTAGCCTTAGTTGCCCTTGTTTTTGCATTGGTTTTTATAGTCCATGCTAAATATCAAGCAGGTGCTTCGATTCATGTTTTTACTTCCAAAGAAGATCATTCAAACAACAATAGTCGAATAATAGATCTGGCCTATATGAAATTGTCGGCCACTTATCATTCTGCTGCCAGCCCTATAATTTATCTTGCCGGCGGGCCAGGATGGGGAGGGACAACCACATTAATAACCTCAGGCAGAGCGCCGCTTTTTCAAGCTATGCGCGCAATCGGTGATGTGATTGTTTATGACCAACGCGGCACTATGCCGTGGGCTGGCGATTGGCTTGTTTGCCCCGAGACTTGGCAGCCATCCAATTTTCATGAAGCTTTTTCCACAATGCGTTCGCTAAAAGAGCAAAGTGAAAATATTAATTCCTGCGCAAATCAATATCGCCAAAAAGGCATACATTTAAGCAGCTATAACACCAATAATAATGCAGCAGATCTAGAAGCGTTGCGCCGACATTTAGGTGTAAAAAAAATTAGCCTGTGGGCGACAAGCTACGGCACACATTTGGCGCTGGCTTATATTAAGCTGTATCCGCAGCATGTGGAAAAAGTGATTATGCATGGCGTTGAAGGATTGGACGATACTTTAAAAACGCCTATGCAAATTCAACATGCATTGGAAAAAATTGCAATGCTCGCTGCTCAAGACAACACTATCGGAGCGCATACGTCCAATCTTATTGGCGACATTCAAGAACTTCTCGATAAGGCCGAATCTGGCAAGCTTGCACTCAAATATCAAAACAACAATGTCACTGAAACTATCAAGCTCAGTAAATTTGAATTGCAATTTTATCTATCGCAGCTATTAGGCTCCGCTCACTCAAGTTTATCCATACCCGCGCGCATTGCCGCTGCCAAACAAGGTAATCTCAGCGGCTTTCGCGAACTCGCAATACAAATGCGCAGCAGGCAACGTGAATCTTTAATGCCCTATTTTATGGATTGTGCTTCTTATGCATCACCTGAACGCTTAGCACTTATCGCTCAACAAAAACCACATACCTTGCTGGGCGATGCCATTAACTTTCCCTTCCCTGATATTTGTTCCGCAATAGATGCAGAAGACCTAGGCAGTGAGTTTCGATCACCTGCGAAATCCGATGTACCAGTGCTTTTTATTAGCGGTGATTTAGATGCAAGAACACCGATTGAAAATGCACAGCAGGCAGCACTGGGATTTCCAAATGCCCAGCACCTCATTATTCACGGTGCAGGTCACGGCAACGAGCTGTTCTTATCCTCAGAAAAAATCCTTCAAACCATGCTTGAGTTTATGAAAAATGAAAAATTATCTGTTGCAGAAATCGATATTCCCATAAATTTTTTGCCATTAGATAGTTTTATAGAAAAATAACAGAGCGCAAAAAACCTCTAACCTGTTTGATTCAAAACCGTATGCGGCATGGATGCCGCGTCCGAGCCTACAGGGAAGTATTCACGGCGGGTTTTGAATTGAACAGCATTCTTTACTGCACACTCATTAGTAGGTGGATGAATTCAGAAAAATAGAAGTAATTACAAGGAGATAACAATATTTTTCTTATCCATATATTTAGCCACACACCAAAACATAAGCACATGAATTAAGGCAAATACTAGCGATGCATTGTAAGCATCAAAGACGCGGCAGAGCTGCTGGTAGAAGACATCATAATACCTTTGTTCGCCAATATGGAAAATGTACAACAGCGTTGACCATATAAAAGCCAATGCATAAATAAAGAGCGGATTTTTACCAAAAGGATCGAGTAGGAGGAGGCCTC
>SYDJ01000178.1 GCA_005801205.1 Gammaproteobacteria bacterium | reverse complement strand
TTTATAGCCTTTGAGATACTTGTCGTATACCAAATTGTCAGGCGCAATATCTGCTAAATAGGCGTTAATATCTTTGCTCGCCTGCTGCCGCCCGATTCCGAAGCTATTCATTAAATGATTAGTGGTCAACCGACCTTCCCATTGAGCAACAATCTCGATGAGGCGGTAACGTGTTAATAAGTCCCAGCGCAGTGGCCAATCCATAATTCACTCCTATGTGCTTGAAAATGCGACATGTGTATGCAGTCAGTGTAGACATGCACTCATTCGCTACATACTATGCATAAAGCGATGGCAAAAGCCAATGATTACAGTGGGATGTTTAGGAGCAGGAATGTACAAGCAAAATGAGCACTTGGTTTTTTCTCCCTCAGATTTAGTAGGTTTCACCTACAGCGAATTCGCCAGTTGGATGGATCGTTTCAAACTCGAATGCAATCCGCAGGCGCCAGAGCCAGATGCTGTCGATTCGTTCATGCAACTTCTATTTGCGAAAGGCGAAAGTCACGAAACCGCCATGCTGAATGCTTTTGCGGCACAAGGTTTAACTATTGCTAATCTCTCGCTCGATCTCCTTGGCAAGGATGCCTCCTTTATTCAAAAGCAACAGGCCACACTCGAAGCTATGCAAGCCGGTGTGGATGTTGTCTATCAAGCCGCGCTGGAATTATTACCCTTTCGCGGCTTTGCAGATTTTTTAATCAAAGTGCCCAATCAACAAGGTCAAACCAGCACCTTAGGTGATTACCACTACGAAGTGTGGGACACAAAACTATCTCGCTCGCTGAAACCTTCCTTTGTGATTCAGTTGTGTGTGTATGCAGAAATGCTCGAGCAACTTCAAGGCATTCGCCCTAAGAATATAGTGGTCGCTTTGGGTAGTGGCGTGCAGGAGCGGTTAATCACAGAAGAATATTTCTATTACTACCGTGCGCTTAAACAACGCTTTTTGGATATGCATGAACAGTGGAATGCTACCCAAATGCCAGACCCAGCGGCATCAAATAGTTTTGGGCGCTGGAGTACCTATGCGGAGCAATTGCTTAAAGAGCGCGACCACCTTTCATTCATTGCCAATATCAGCAATTCGCAAATCAAAAAATTAAATGAAGCGGGCATTTTTACCTGTGCTGAATTAGTCAGCAGCACAATCTCGCGTATTCCCAATATGAACCCCAGCGTTTTTCAAAGCATAAAAGCGCAGGCGCGTATTCAACAACAAAGCGCAGGCCAAATGCCGCCGCTATTTGAAATTTTAACGCCTGCAAACGCTGGCCTTGCCTTGTTGCCACCGCATTCACCACTCGATGTATTTTTCGATATTGAAGGTTTCCCCCTTGCGGATGGTGGTTTGGAATATTTGTGGGGCAATACCTATTTTGATGAGCAGGGTAATCGACAATTTATCGATTTCTGGGCGCATAACCCTGTGCAAGAAAAAACTGCGTTTAAAAATTTTATTGAATGGGCTTATGCGCGTTGGCAACAAGATCCGCACATGCACATTTATCACTACGCCAATTATGAAATTGCTGCCTGTCGCAAACTCATGGGGCGTTACGGTGTGTGCGAATACGAGGTAGATCAGCTGCTGCGCAACAATGTGTTTGTGGATTTATACAAAATTGTAAAAGCTGGGGTTTTATTGGGCGAACCACGCTACTCCATTAAGAACGTAGAACACTTATATCGCGGTAAGCGCGATACCGAAGTCGGTAACGGTGGTGATTCTGTTGTTGTCTACGAACAATGGCGCGAAGCTTTTGCAGCGGGCAAAGAAACCGACGATTGGCGTACATGTAAAACGCTTAAAGATATTCGCGACTACAACATAGACGATTGCGACTCCACACAAGAGTTAACAGAGTGGCTGCGTAACCAACAAGCAAAAAACAATATCGCTTACGTCGGTATTAAAGAGGTTGAAGAACCAAAAATATCCGATGAAGTCACTGCACGTACCAACCTGCGCGATAAACTTTTAACCAAAAGCGAAGCTCTCCAGGGGGATAATGCTCGCATCACCGAAAATATGGCTTGGACCTTGGAATTTCATCGCCGCGAAACCAAACCTATGTGGTGGCGTTTGTTCGACCGCATGGGCCTAAGCCATGTGGACTTAGAGGATGATTTAGATTGCGTTGCCAGTTGCGTGCGTACATCACGCGAACCTTTTAAAGAGTCAGAGCGTGCGCGCAATTTTTGCTATGAATATCAATTTGATATCAACCAGGAATACAAACCGCTCAAAAATGACAATGCGTATTTGCTTGGCCCAAACCTAGATAAAGTTTCTTTAGTGCAAGACGAATGCAATTTTGATAAAGGCCTTGTAGTTGTTAAATGCAAAGAGGAGCCTGAACAGGTTATCTCGCTAATTCCTGATGAATACATAGCCCCCGGTGCGATTCAAACAGCGATAGACGATGTTGTTGCCGATTTTGACGCAGGTAACTTACACAATACCGCCATAGATGATTTTCTTTTCCGTAAAAAACCGCGCATTAAAAATCATGCGGGTGGCGATATTGTTACGGCAACAGATTCCAACATTCGGTTGCAACAGATCATCACCGCTGTAGTGAATTTAGATAGCAGCTATTTAACTCTTCAAGGTCCACCGGGTGCAGGTAAAACCCACACCGGCAAACACATTATTGCCGAGTTAGTGAAGCAAGGTAAAAAAATCGGTATCAGCAGTAACAGCCACAAGGCCATCAACAATTTATTGATAGGCGTTGCTGAATATTGCCGCGAACAGAATATGCCTGCGAAATGCTTTTGCACCAAAGACACGGGTGATGAAATTGCAGATAACGAAATCACCGTTATTGATAACAAATCTATTGAAAATCATTTGATATCTGGCTGTGTCATCGGCACTACCGCGTGGGGCTTTTGTCGCGAAGAACTAAAAGGTGAGTTTGATTATCTATTTATCGACGAAGCAGGGCAGGTATCAGTCGCAAAATTAATTGGTATGAGCCGCGCAACCAGCAACATCGTTTTAATGGGCGACCAAATGCAACTCGGCCAACCAAGCCAGGGTTCGCATCCCGCAGAAAGCGGCCTTTCAATTTTGGATTACTTGCTGCATGACTCGCCCATTATTCCGGCTAATATGGGCATATTTCTAGATACCACTTATCGCATGCACTCAGCGGTAAACCACTTCATTAGCAATGCTATTTACCAGGGCCAATTAAAATCCCATCCCGATAATGATAAAAAAATTATTCAAGTGCCTGTCAATTACTCCGGAACTCTTGATAAAGAGGCGGGCGTAATTTTTATCCCCGTAGAACACCAAGGGAATACGCAAGCAAGTGATGAAGAGGTTGCAGAAATTAAGAGGTTGGTGCGCGAATTATTAGGGCGACCATTTACTGACAAAAGAGGTAACACAAAGCCTATCGAATTAAGCGATATGCTTTTCGTCGCCCCCTATAACCATCAAGTGAACAAATTAAAAATGGCGCTGGGCGATAACGCTAAGGTGGGCAGTATCGATAAGTTCCAAGGGCAAGAAGCCCCCATTGTTTTCTTCAGCTTGTGCAGTAGTGATGCCAACGAATCCGCACGCGGCATGGATTTCTTGTTTGATAAACATCGCATTAACGTAGCCATTTCTCGTGCGCAGTGTCTGGCGATTACTATAGCTAGCCCCAATTTATTAAATGCACTCGCCCAAAATATCGAACAAATGAAAAAACAAAACCTTGTTGCTATGTTGTTTGAGCTTGGTACTGAAAAACCTAATCAAAATGGAGATGAATTATTCAATAGGGCTTTAGAGCTTGTGCTTGAATCCAATAACGCCTCCGTTGCATTCTTACAGAGGATGTTATGTGTTGGATATTCTAGAGCGCAATCACTTCTTGCATCAATGGAAGGGCAATGGGTTAGCGAAGTAAAAGAGAACGGCTATCGTAGGGTCTTATCTAGAAATTCTAGCGGAACCACAAATTTTGGGTTGAAGCCAGTCTCAGCAGACTAATCGCCCAGTAAATCACTTGGAGAAATTGAATGTACGACGCAAATTTAACCGAACAAGAATTGGCCTTTATGAAAGGGGTGTTTGACCGCGTAAAGTCGGGCGAGCTAGGTGGGGCGCAAGCGGCGGATGAGCTTAGCGCGTATTTTGGTGAAGAGCGCATGGCAGAAATTCTAGCGCAAGAGGATGACGGTGGTTACGATTTCGAGCCGCCCGAAAATGAAACGGAACAAATGGTGTAAAGTTGCTCGCTTCCGTGAAGTCCTTACCGCGCTCAGTGAGGTGCGGCAATAGCCTATGTCGCACAAGGCACTAAATTCTGTCAGAATCCAGCGCATTCAATAGGGTGTGATCCAAATCACACTGACTAAAAAACGAACTAAAAATCAATAAGGATTTCCATGCTGCAAGACATTCAAAAAACCCTCTGGGCCACAGCCGATAAACTCCGCGCCAATGTGGATGCCGCCGAATACAAACACCTTGTGCTTGGCCTGATTTTTTTAAAATTCGTATCCGATACCTTTGCCGCGCGCCGTGCAGAGTTAGAACGTAAATTTGCAGACGAAAACGACGATTATTTTTTAGCAGATGCCAATGCAGAAACGCTTAACGAAGAATTAGAAGACCGCGATTATTATCGCGAAGTGAACGTATTCTGGGTGCCTGAAGCGGGGCGCTGGGAGGCCTTGCGTAACAACGCCAAACAAGCCGACATTGGCAAACGCATAGACGATGCGCTAGACATCATCGAAAAAGAAAACCCCAAGCTCAAAGGCATATTAGATAAGCGCTACGCACGCGCCCCTTTGCCCGATGGCAAGCTCGGGGAGTTGGTAGATTTAATTTCCACCATCGGTTTCGGTGAAGACCAAAGCAAAGCGCGCGATATTCTCGGCCAAGTGTACGAATATTTCCTCGGCCAATTCGCCAGTGCAGAAGGCAAAAAGGGCGGCCAGTTCTATACGCCTGCGTCCATCGTAAAAACCCTCGTGGCCGTTTTAGCGCCGCACCAAGGCAAAGTCTATGACCCCTGTTGCGGTTCTGGCGGCATGTTTGTGCAGAGCGAAAAGTTTATTGAAGCCCACGGCGGCAAATTGGGCGATGTGTCTATCTACGGGCAAGAATCCAACCCCACCACATGGCGCTTGGCCGCCATGAACCTTGCCATTCGCGGCATTGATTTCAATTTAGGCCGCGAACCCGGCGATACCTTCACCCGCAACCAACACCCAGATTTGCGCGCCGATTACATACTCGCCAACCCGCCATTCAACATTAGCGATTGGTGGCACGGCAGTTTGGAAGGTGACCCGCGCTGGGTATACGGCACGCCGCCGCAAGGCAACGCCAACTACGCGTGGCTGCAACACATGCTCTACCACTTAAAACCCGGTGGTCACGCGGGCATTGTGTTGGCCAACGGCAGCATGAGTTCCAGCCAAAATAGCGAAGGCGATATTCGCCGCGCAATGGTGGATGACGACGTAGTAGAAGTCATGGTTGCCTTGCCCGGCCAGTTATTTTTTAACACGCAAATTCCCGCGTGCTTATGGTTCCTCGCAAAAAACAAGACGACGCGCAAAGGCGAAGTGTTATTTATCGATGCGCGCAAACTTGGCAAAAATGTTAGCCGTGTGCAAATTGAATTAGAAGATGAAGACATCAACCGCATTCACGATACCGTTGCCGCATGGCGAACAGGTGGCAGTTACCAAGACATCCCCGGCTTTTGCCGCAGCGTACCTCTTACCGAAATTGCAGAGCACGGCCACGTATTAACCCCCGGCCGTTATGTGGGCGCGGAAGAAGTAGAAGATAACGACGAAGCCTTTGCGGAAAAAATGCAAAAACTCACTGAGCAACTTGGCGAGCAAATGGCAAAAGGCGCAGAACTGGATCAGTTAATTCGCCAGAAGTTGGGGGGCTTGGGGTATGAGTTCTAAAAGCATTAATACAAGTACCGATTATCGCGATTGGGTAATAGCACTAAAATCCAAGTTTCAACACGTGCAGCTAAAAGCCGCTGTTGCTGTGAATACTGCATTGCTGCAATTCTATTGGGAACTAGGGCAAGAGATTGTTGAAAAGCAGCAAACTAGCCAGTGGGGTGATGGTTTCCTCAATCAATTAAGTCTTGATTTAACCGCAGAGTTTCCTGAGGTTAAGGGTTTTTCTAAGCGGAACCTGCAACAAATCCGGCAGTGGTATAGCTATTGGGCGGGCTCAAATTCAATTGCGCTACAGCCTGTAGCGCAATTATTCAGTGTTCCATGGAGCCATAATCTAACGATTATTAGTAAATGCAGCAATCAACAAGAAGCACTCTATTACATCCAAAATACGATTGTTTATGGCTGGAGCCGCAGTGTACTCACCCACCAAATTGAAAGCGGTTTATGGCAACGTGAAGGCCAAGCCATCAGCAATTTTGCAGATACCTTGCCAGCCGTTCAATCAGACCTTGCCGCGCAAACCCTAAAAGATCCCTATATTTTTGATTTTCTCTCACTCACCAAAGAGCATACAGAGCGTGAGTTAGAACTAGGGCTTATTCAGCACATCAGCCAGTTTCTTCTGGAGCTAGGTGCTGGTTTTGCCTACCTTGGCAGACAGGTGCCGTTGCAAGTGGGTGAGCGTGAATTTTTTATTGATTTACTCTTTTACCACACACGCTTGCACTGTTATGTAGTGGTAGAACTAAAAACAGTGGATTTTGAGCCGGAATACACAGGCAAACTTAATTTCTATATTAAAGCGGTAGATGAGCAACTACGCCAAGCCGCAGACGAACCTACCATTGGCCTTTTACTCTGCAAAAACAAAGATAAGTTAGTGGCGGAGTATTCGCTAAGCGATATTCACAAACCCATGGGCATAGCCACCTACGAGCTTACACACACCTTACCTGACTCACTCAAAACCAGCTTGCCGAGTATTGAAGTCATAGAGGCAGAGCTGGCAAATGAGTTTAAGGGGTTGCTTGATGATAAATAAAAAATGCAGAGCTGGATCAGTTGGTTCGCCAGAAGTTAGGGGGCTTGGGGTATGAGTTCTGATTTGCCTTTAAACGTTTCGGAAATTTCTTTAAAAGATGCGGTGATATTTATAGTTGATAATCGTGGAAAAACCGCACCAACGGAGTCTACAGGAATCGCATTAATAGCAACAAATTGTGTTAACAATAAAGACCTATATCCTCAAAAATTAAATTTGAGGTATGTATCGCAATATACGTATGAAAATTGGTTTCGATCACATCCGCAACCCGGCGATATTTTATTAACAAATAAAGGAAGTCAGAATGGAGCCGTGTGCTTGGTTCCAAGCCCTGTGGATTTTTGTATAGCTCAAGACATGGTTGCTCTTCGTGCTGATCCGAAAAAAATAAATCCATTATATTTGTTTGCGGCGTTGCGATCTGATCTTGTTCAGAAAAGAATTAAGGCATTAAATGTTGATGCAGTAATTCCTCATCTGAAGAAAACAGACTTTGATAAGTTATATGTCCCGTTACCTGAGAAAAGAGTTCAGGATTGGATTGGCGATAGTTATTTTGAACTGTCTAGCCGAATTGAATTGTTGCGCGAAACCAACACCACACTAGAATCCATCGCGCAGGCATTATTTAAATCATGGTTTGTAGATTTCGATCCCGTACACGCCAACGCCGGAACACAAGCGTCTAGTCTTCCACCAGAAATTCAAAGTTTATTTCCATCTACTTTTGTTGAATCATCTTTGGGGTTGGTGCCGGAGGGGTGGGGTGTTGGAACAATTGGCGATTTAGCAAATGTAAAAGGTGGTTTTGCATTTAAAGGTGACTCTTTCTGTGATTCTGGAGTTCCTGTTATAAAAATTAAAAATATTGTGGGAGATGGCACGGTCGATATTGAGGGGGTGCAATATGTCGATATTGAACAGGCAGAAAAATCTAAAAAGTTCTTGCTGGATGACGGAGATATCTTAATGGCTATGACGGGAGCAACTATAGGGAAAACTGGAATAGTTGTAACTGATTCTCAGGCTCCGCTATTAAATCAACGTGTCGCAAAATTCGAACCGAAATCTCAAGACTTAAACAATGGCTGGCTAATTTACACGGCGTTTCAAAATGGCTTTATGGCGGATCAGATATTGAATGCTGCTAGTGGTAGTGCACAGGCTAATATCAGTACATCAGGTATTGAATCTGCAAAACTAATGCTTCCTGCAAATCCCTCAATTCTAAAAGCGTTCGAAGATATAGCTTCTACAATTTTTTCCGGATGGATAGAAAACCATAAACAGAGTAAAACTCTCTCAATATTACGCGACACATTACTTCCCCGCCTTATCTCTGGGCAAGTACGATTGCCCGATATAGAGGAATGTGTTTAATGGACTATTTGGAAGATATTTTTAAAGAGGAATTGTCGGATGAGGATAATGTTCGGGTTGAAAATGGCAGAGTTTATATTCGTTCACGTCACTGGTCGCCGATTGATATTGTGGAGATGGCAAGACTACCTGATGGAAAAAATGTATTGTTTGATGAGCTTTTTGCGGAATGGCTTGAGGAGCGAACAGAAAATAAGCTTTCTGAAGCAAATGAAATTCTAGAAAAATACGACCAAGGTGACCGCTTTTTAAAGTTAAGTGAAGAGTTTAATAAAGGAAGTGTGATTCCGTTTGTTGGGGCTGGTATGTCGGTGCCTAGCGGGTATCCTGGATGGACCAATTATTTGCGTAAACAATTAGTGAACACAACGATATCGCGACAGGAATTTGAGGCTTTGATAGATGGAGGTCTTTATGAGGAGGCGGCACAACAGATAGCAGATGAGCTAGGTGTTGGTTTTAGCGAAGCAGTTGATAGTGCTTTTGGTTGTTCTCGTGATTTGGCTGGTTGCGTTAGAATGCTGCCTTATGTATTTCCTGGATCTGTTGTCACGACAAATTTCGATAATGTACTTGAACGGTCATACACAGATGCAGGGAGACCTTTTTCTGCGATTATGTCTGGCCAAGATTCTGCTTCGTTACGTAAGAACCTTGCTGCGAACAATAAGTTACTGATTATGCTACACGGTAAAGTAACTTCTGGCGAAGGGCGCATCTTAACTAAAGATGAATACGATGAGCACTATAGCCATAACAATATTCTTGAAAAAGTAATAAAAAGCCTTTGCGATAGGAATAATCTTTTGTTTTTAGGCTGCGGCTTGACAGTAGATAGAACTCTTACCTGCTTAAAAGAATATGTTAACGAAGAAGGGCATGAAAATTTGCCAAAACATTATGCTTTTTTAGAGGATCCTGATAACGATGCTTTAAGGATTCAGCGTCAAAGGCAATTGTCGGAATGTCACATATATCCAATTTGGTATCCGAAAGATATGCATGATGAGTCGATAGAGGCGTTATTAATTAAGTTGCGTGGGTCAATACGATAACAAGGACATGACTTATTATGCAGGTGCCAAGATTTGATTTTGCAACAATAGAATCATTAAGCCGAGTTTTGGGTAATACAGAAGATGGCCTAACGGGTACGCAAATTGATAAGTATCTTGCGGAATGTTCCATTAATGATATGAGATTAAACTCAACTAAATGGAAGAAGTTGAACGATGCGTTGTTGAATAAACAAGAAACGGACAAGTGCGCAAATAATATCGTGCATTTTATTCAGGTAAGCGCAGCCCCAACCACACCCTTGACGCTAGCGGCATAGTCAATTTCCTACAACACTTTCAGACTTTGCCGACTGTTATTTACCAGCTGGACATTTAAAATAAGCAACACAAGG
>SYDJ01000177.1 GCA_005801205.1 Gammaproteobacteria bacterium | reverse complement strand
GTCGATAACGTCTTTGTATTCTTGCTTATATTTACCGCGTTTCAAGTGCCGCCCGAGTATCAGCGCCGCGTATTAGTTTACGGTGTGCTGGGTGCGATTGTACTGCGCATTATTATGATTATGCTCGGTAGCTGGGTGGTGCAGGAGTTTAAGTGGGTGCTTTACATCTTCGGTTTCTTCTTATTGGTCACGGGTATCAAAATGATGATTCCGTCGGATGAAAAACCGGATATGGAAAAAAACTGGGTGGTAAAACTCGCGCGCAAATACTTACGAATTACGCCCAATTACCACGGTGAAAAGTTCAGCGTGCGCAACAATGGTGTGCGTTATTTCACCCCGCTGTTTTTAGTCTTAATCCTTATAGAGGTCACAGATGTTGTGTTTGCGGTGGATTCAATTCCCGCCATTTTCGCTATCACCACAGACCCCTTTATTGTCGCAACGTCAAATATTTTTGCGATTCTGGGTTTGCGTGCGCTCTATTTCTTATTGGCCGATATTGCGGAAAGGTTCCACTTGCTCAAATACGGTTTGGCGATTGTCTTGGCATTCATAGGTACAAAAATGTTGCTTATGCCGTGGTTCCATATGCCGGTGGCAATATCCTTAAGTGTAGTGGTTACGGTTATTGGATTAAGTGTTGTGGCGAGTCTTTGGGTTACACGTAAAGCTGTCGCGCACAAATAAATCGAAAGGGTTTCAACGTTGGTAATCATTTTACCCTCATCTTTATGAGGGTTTTTTTTGAAATTATTTTGTGTGTGGAGGTGAGGGTGCCCGATATCGTTATTATGTTTTTCTTGCTTGGTGTCTTGGCGGGCTTGGCCAGGTCAGATTTGGTGGTTCCTAAGGCGGCCTACGACACGCTCAGTATTTTGCTAATGCTTACCTTAGGTTTAAAAGGAGGGTTGTCACTTCACGGTCAAGTCAGTTGGCAATTGCTGCCAGAGGTGTTGGCGGTGTTGGCAGTGGGTAGCGTGATTCCATTTGTGCTTTATCCACTACTGCGTAATGCGGTAAAGCTAACGCAGGCAAATGCGGCGAGTGTTGCTGCGCACTACGGTTCGGCCAGCGCGGGTACCTTTGCTGTCGCATTGGCGTTTACCGAGGCATTGAATCTTCCTATTGCCCCACAAACCACACTTTATCTTGTCTTACTCGAACTACCTGCCATTGTTGCCGCCATTTTTCTACACCGCAAAGTCACTGGTAATAAAAGTGGTACCGGCGCTATTTGGCATGAGGCTTTGACTAGCCGTGGGGTAATCCTGTTAACCGGCGGCGTTCTCATTGGCTATTGGTATGGCCCAGAAGGTAGTCAAGCAATTGCTCCCTTGTTTTTGGGGTCATTTAAAGCGTTGTTGGCGCTGTTCTTATTGGATATGGGCTTGTGCGCTTCCAAGCATTTATATCCATTGCCTTGGCATCACTGGCGGCTAATCACTTTTGCTTTAGTGGCTCCGGTATTTCTCGCCCTTGTGGGTTTAGCTGTTGGGCTTGCATTGGGTTTGCCTATCGGCAGTACATTGATATTAGGGTGCTTAGTGGCAAGTGCTTCTTATATCGCAGCCCCTGCGGCAATTCGTACGGCAATCAAAGAGGCCGATGTTGGCATTGCGATTTTCGCAGCGCTTGGCGTGACTTTCCCATTCAATGTATTGATCGGAATACCGCTTTATTACCAGCTATTAATCTGGGCTAAGGCTTAAATCTCAGTAGTTATAACGCCATAGCGAGGCAACATGTACAAACTTACGCATTTAAAACAGCTGGAAGCAGAGGCGATTCACATTATTCGAGAGGTGGCCGCAAGTTTTGATAAGCCATGCATGTTTTATTCAATCGGGAAAGATTCAACGGTGATGTTGCATCTTGCCCGAAAAGCATTTTGGCCTGCGCCTGTGCCTTTCACGCTTTTGCATATAGATACGACGTGGGAGTTTGGCGAAATGGCATGCTTCCGCGATCAGTTGGCGGCTAAACATGATCTGAAAATGCTGGTACATGTTAACCAAGAGGCACTTGCCTTAGGCATACACCCCATTACCTCCGGCTCGGTGAAATATAACGACCAAATGAAAACCCAAGCCTTGAAGCAAGCATTAAATATTCATAAATTTGATGCGGCTTTGGGTGGTGCACGCAGGGACGAGGAAAAATCTCGCGCTAAAGAACGTATTTTCTCGGTTCGCGATCAGCACCAAGTGTGGGACCCTAAAAGCCAGCGGCCAGAATTATGGAATATATTTAATACGCAGATTAATAAAGGCGAATCCGTGCGCGTGTTCCCTTTGTCCAACTGGACTGAGTTGGATATTTGGCAATACATACTGCTTGAAAAAATTGAATTAGTGTCGCTGTATTTTTCCGCATCGCGCCTAAGTTGGGTTAGCGATGACAGCAATCAATTATTTATTTTGGATGACGATAGGATGTTGCCATTTTTGACGGAAGCGGAGCGTAATTCAATAGCGGCCAGAGATGTGCGTTGTAGAACCTTGGGGTGCTACCCACAAACGGGGGCGATGTTAAGTAACGCCAAAACAGTTACACAAATCATTGAGGAGTTGTTGCTAAATAAAAACAGCGAGCGAGAGGGGCGGATGCTTGATAAAGATCAGGTTGGTTCTATGGAGAAGAAAAAACGTGAGGGCTACTTTTAAAGACGTTGTTTCAGGCTTGACGACATTATTTGCGAATAAAATTATCTATTAACCGATACGAAAAAGAAAAAGCCGCTTCATAAGTATGAGGCGCCTTTTTCTTTTAGCATTTTCAGTAAAAAATATTAAACCGCGTATTGCTAGGTGTGCTTTATTTGGATTTGTTAAGTAGAGCTAGCGCAATATTTTTTCACAAAATCGCTATGTGTTGGCAACTTTTCAACCGCTTGGTTAATAGCCATTTCTAAACTCGACATAAAACGCTGCAAATCTCTTTGACTCATGGTTTTTGCGAGGTGATGATAATGCTCTGGCATTAAACGTTGGCCAAACATTACTTGTGTCCACGAATCCACTCTGAACAATTCACCGTTGCTTTGATAGGCATGAGCGCTTTGTTTAAATAAAGCGATACGGTGCTGAAGCGTTTCAGGAATCGCCATATTTTTGCAGTACTCCCAAAAGGGGGTGTCCTCACGCTCGGTAGTTTTATAGTGCAGAACAATAAAGTCACGCAGTTGTTCCATTTCAATGCGGCTGATTTGGTTGTATTCATTCATTAAGGCATCGGTAACACCGTTGAATGGAAATAGCTGCATTAAACGCGTTATACCCATCATGATTAAATGAATGCTGGTCGATTCCAAGGGTTCAATAAAACCGCTGGCTAGCCCAAGTGCTACACAGTTTTTATTCCAGCTTTTTGTGCGGCGTCCCGTTTGGAATTTAATGATGCGCGGTTCTATCAGTGTTTTACCTTCAATATTGCTGAGCAAGGTTGTGCGCGCGTCATCGTCAGATAAGTAACGGCTGCAATAAACGAGACCGTTACCCACGCGATGTTGCAACGGAATACGCCAGCGCCAACCTGCGTCGTGTGCGACTGAACGTGTGTAAGGAACAGCTGGGCCGACTGATTCAGTTTGCACTGCAATCGCTCTATCGCACGGGAGCCAATGGGACCAATCGACATAACCGGTTTTTAAGGTTTCTTCGATCAGCAAACCTCTAAAGCCTGTGCAGTCAATAAAGAAGTCGCCTTCAATCACTGCGCCCGATTCGAGTTGCAAGGACGTGATAAATCCCGATTCTGTATCTTGATTGACTTGAGCAATTTTTCCTTCAATACGTTTTACGCCATTGGCTTCACTCATGTTGCGCAAATATTTTGCGTAGCGTGTGGCATCTAGATGATAGGCAAAATTAATGTCTGAGGTAGGTGAAGTTGCAAACTTGTTGGCTTTGGCTGCTTGCAATTCGTAACAATAAGTGCCGAATTCATCGGCTACGCCCAGCTCTTTTGCGCGCAACCAAAAATGGTGAAAATCACCTAGCCATGTGTCTTTGCCCGTTTTACCAAAGGAGTGAATGTAACTATCTCCGCGCTGTCCCCAGTTTTCAAACAAAATGCCCAATTTGAATGTGGCTTCAGTGGCGCGCATAAATTCTTGTTCATCTATACCCAATAATTTATGAAAAGTGCGCATGGGTGGAATGGTAGCTTCGCCCACACCGATGGTGCCAATTTCATCGGATTCGATTAGCGTGATATCCAGTAATTCACCTAGTTTTTTAGAGAGTGCAATAGCGGACATCCAGCCGGCGGTACCGCCGCCAGCGATAACAATTTTTTTGATTTCTTTTTGTGTTGTAGAACTATTCATAGTGTCATTGCCGTTGTTATTATCGATTTAGACTATTTATTAAAAATGCGCGTATTTGTCGCGCTTGCAATTCATCCATTGGCCCTAATAATCCGCGCGCCGCTTCGGATAAATGCTCACAAGCAAAATCAGAATCACCAAAAATGTAGTAATTAAATACAGCTTGCCATGCACGCTTTTCATGCTCTGGGCGGTCGCGCATGCTCATTAATGCATATTTAAGTACATTCATGGGGGTGCTCATGTACCCGGGAGATAACCGCCACCAATAATTAATTAAAATATTGAAGGTGTTGAGCGCTTCTACGTGATGCCACCACATGCTGGGAATAAAAATAGCGTCACCGGGTTCTAGTTCGGCAGTTTGTCCCATAGCAATTGCATCGCGAAAGCGTGGATATTTTTCAAAATCGGGATTGGCAAAATCCACCATGGAAATGGCTTGCCCTCCTGGTGTTGGGTCGAGCGGCCCAGGGTACAAATTATTGATTTGCTCGGGAGGAAAAACCGTAAAACGGCGCTTGCCTGCAACGCAGCATGCGATGTTATAGGGCGCATCATAGTGACAGCTTGCAATCGTGTGGTTACCAATCCAAATGCTTTCGAGCAGGCTGCCTTTTTCTAAATTTAAAAGCTCAAAATAGGCATCCAAATTATTGCCTTTGCGCAGTTGCGGCAAATAACCTTCAAGCGAGGTTGATCCAATATAAAATGACGATGGGTTTGGGTTAGATCGCTCCGCAAGGATTTGATCGAGCGCTTCATTGATTTGGACTTGGCGCTTTTCAAAATTTAATTGAGTCGCGTCTTGGGTATAACCAAAGCGGCCGTTGATCTCGGGTGCGGCTATAGATGCGGCTACAGGGCGGCCGTTATAAAAGGATTTTAAATAGGCGACCGCACTCTCATCGGATACTTGTGCGGCCTTGACTAGATCCCACTGCTTGGCGATATTTTTTAACACCACAGGCTCGTTTAACGGGGCGATTTGGGTGAAAAAAAATTCGGGCGTGCATTCATCCAGCACTTTTATCTTGTTGGTTATTATTGACATGGCTTGGTTAACTCGCTGCTATTATTGTTGCGCCATTTATTCAGAACTAATTTCTGCGGTTCTTAATGTTAATCAACTTTTGCATATTCCCTAAGGATGTTGTTACCAGAAATGCGGCAGCTAAAAAGCCGGAGCGATTCAGCTGAAAGAGTTGCTCACCGGTCAAATTGGCTAGCTTGTCGCGGTTGATGGTGTAGTTGCCATTCAATCGGTGTTGCTCGCCGTTATTGAATTCAATTTCAATATTCACCGGCTCAATTAAGTCCAGCTCAGTAAAGGCTTGAAACATAAACTCACTGATCGCCATGCCATCGTAAATATCTTTTAATGAACGAGTGATATTTTCAAGATAAGGCGTGTTACCACCGAACTCTAAAAATACGGGTGTCCCCTCGGTGGTACTAACTTTTGGGCTTTCCATATCAACATGGATAACAGGTTCTCTGCTATCGGGGTTGTTGGGGTCTTGTTGAAAACCAATGAGGAAAGGGCCGCGCGCTATAAGAGCGGGGATATAGGTTGCATCCCAAGTACCATCAGCTGTTAAAAACAAGTTTTCATTTTGGGAGATACCAAAGAGCGCAACCGATTGGTATTTGCCTGTGTCTGGGTTAATTTGAAAAAATATCGGGTACTCTTTCTGTACATCAGCAAACTCGGTGGGGAATGTGAGTGTGCTGCTAATATTGTCGCCATAAGCGGCAGAGAATTGGGTAATTACCCGTAAATCTTTGTGCTGGATATTGTTGAGTAAAACATGCTTGGCCATAGGTATTCCCGCTTTCTATTTTTATGTGTGTTTTATGTGTGTGGATCTGTTAATTGCTGTAAAAATATATGATAAAAGTGACTTAATAAAAAACCGCCTGGCAGCGGTTTTTTATTACACCATATCTTGTGTGCTTTTACTCTAGGACGCGATACAAAAGGTATTTATCTAAGGCTCAACAGTGTTTTAAATTCTTCTCTCATAGTATGAGCACTTATGGTTGTATGTCGTGAATCTGCTCAAGGTTGACCATGGTGGGCTCGATCAATGGAGTCCTCTTTCCTTCTTTATTTTTTATCATCCATATCAACAGCGTAGAATTGTTGCTCTTTAAGTTATAAGTAGATCGCTAGGCAGCACAAAACAATCTTTTAGTCTTTAAGCTTGTGGCCGAAACCCTAGATACCACTATCTGGCTTTAGTACTCTTTGCTTACAGAGGTTCACTGTGACTCTTTCTCCTATAACAGCTCATTCATCGCTTTCGCCTTCATACGGTTCGCCGCAAGATCCTTCGCAGGCTCGCGCAAAAAAATCCTTGCCGGTTGTGCAAACAACCCCTGCTGCCACCCTGGGTGATAAGCGTCAATCGGCGTTGCACTTGGTAACGGATACGCTGACGAAGGCTTACGAAAAAATTGCCAGCAGAGGTTTGGCGACAGCATATGCTGAGCAAGACGCGCTCGCTAACACTTCAGAACCTATGACAGCCACTAAAGCCGCAAATACCATTTTGGGTTTTATTGAGCGCCGCTTGCAGTTGGATGTAGCCGATGGCGCCACTAAAGAACAATTACAAGCGCGTTTGGACGCGGGTTTAGAGGGCTTTAAAAAAGGCTTTGCGGAAGCTGCAGACAAATTAAAAGCGCTTAGTATGCTCTCGCCCGACGTAGAGGCGGACATTGGCGATACCTACAAACAAGTCATGAGCGGCCTTGATGCGCTGCGTGCAACATTTATTGAAGATGCCGCGCCCAGCGTGAGTGAGCCTAAGGTTACACCTGAAGTGGTGCGGCCTGCGCAGATCAACAATATCGCCATTCAAGAAGGTCTCTATGAATATGCAGAGGCGCGCGATTTCCGTTTTGAATTAACCACACAGGAGGGCGATAAAGTCAGTATTCGCGCAGCATCTAGTTTAGGGGTTAGTGTATCGGCAGGGCGCGATGCAAAAGGTATTTATGGCAACGCCAGCCAAAGTTCCTCTAGCAGTTTTGAGTTGTCTATTGACGGCGACTTAAGTGAAAACGAATTAAAGGCTATCAATCAATTACTGGGGCGAGTGGATGAACTTGCTGGGCAATTTTATGCCGGTAATTTGGATCAAGTATTTGATAAGGCGCTCAGTCTTGGTTATGACGATCAACAGATTGCGAGCTATTCCCTTAATCTTTCACAGGTACAAATACAGCAAGTTGCGGTTGCTTATGGTGCTTTCGCTCCAGAAGATGACCTACAGGCTCCTAGCTTGGCAACTCAATTAGCGCCTGTGGGTGATTTTATTAAAGACGTTTTTGAATCCATAAATCTCGCGGCGCAATTTGTTGACCCCAAGGATTTACTGTTGGATTTAAGTAAAAAAATGGCAGAAAAGGTGGAAAGCGAAAATACCTTGCCGAGTGCCTTCGCGCAGTTTTTAGAGCGTATCTTGGCGCAAGATTTTGAGCAGGATCTTGAGCAGGGTCTTGAGCAGGATCTTGAACAGGACGTGAGCGATACCAAGGTGGTTTAGCGATTCATCTAAGGCTCAATAATGTTTTAAATTCTTCCCTGTAGCGGCGCGATAGCGTGAGCATCTGTTGATTGCGTAAAGTCACTTGGTGATCGCCAGTATCCAGCGGTTGTATGTCGTGAATCTGCTCAAGGTTAACGATGGTGGAGCGGTGGATGCGGGTGAAGTTGCTGGGTAACAGCTTTTCTAGTTTATCCATGGTGATGCGCATGGGGTAAATGCTGCCTTTAATGTGTAAATTGGCATAGTTGCCAGACGCTTCAATCCATTCAATATCCGCCGTTTGTATTAAAAATTCGCGCCCGAGCTTTTTAATCAGTAAGCGCTCGGGTGGCGATTCCGGTTCTGTATTCTCGCTCCCTTCATCTTTAGCCAAATAGCTGGCTTCACCCTGCAAGCGTCGCACAATAAGGCGATAGCCAACAATGATGAGTGCAATGGTGAGATAGCTTTGGGCGTCTTTGCGGTATTCGTAGAGCAGCTCAAGCCATAAATTGCCAAACTCATAGTGGCTACCCATAACCGTGTACCAAAGCTGGCGAATGCCAACCATGCCGGCGATGTGTGCCGCTGAAAAGGGAATGGTAAGCACCGCATGGGCAAGTAACTTGGCCTTAAGATTTCGCTTTTCAATCCAGCGATCGCTAATAAAAATCCCCACAGGTATCAACAGCAAAATCATGACCTGGCTGGATATTTCCCAGCAAAAAGGCTCCCATGCCGGAATGCTTTCGCCTGCACGTTCAAATTCCAAAATCGTTGTGGTTGCCATTACCAAAATATTAATACTGAACCAGCCCACTAAGAGCGTGGTTGCCCATAGGTATTGGTGTTTTAAAAAGTGTTGTGTGTAAGGGGTGTGCATAGGGTTGGTCATTAATGAACTCACAGGCTGCTGAGTGTGGCGGGTGTAGGGCAAATCGCAAATAATTTGGTCACGCTGGGCTTCCGCTCATCACAAACTGATGTAGAACAATCACTTAGCGTCACAGTACAAAACAGTCTTCTCTTAGCATAGCGCTTTATCACTCGCTTCAGGAAGTTTGACTATGGCGCATGCAATATCGAGTAACCCCGCATCACAACACTTTGCTAGCTCGCGTTTGGTCGAGCTTGATTGGCTCCGCGTGCTGGTCTTTGGGCTGCTGATTTTCTATCACGTCGGTATGCTTTATGCCGAAGGCTGGGGCTACCACTACAAAAGTAGTTATAGCAGTAAATTACTGACTAATTTTATGTTGTGGTCGAATCAGTGGCGAATGTCGTTGTTGTTTCTGATTAGTGGCGCGGCGGTTTCTTTTTTATTGGCTAAACAATCTTGGTGGCGATTCATTGCTCAGCGTGTTCCTCTTCTACTCTTGCCTTTAGTGTTTGGGATGCTGGTGATTGTTGTGCCCCAGGTATATGTGGAAGCCAACTCAAAAGGTATTATCGATTGCCCGAATTTTTGGCATTTTTGGTATGCCTATATTGACCAAAGCAGCCCGGAATTTGCCCAACACAAAACCATAGGCTCCATGCAACTCACATGGAATCATCTGTGGTTTCTTCCTTATCTCTTGGCTTACAGCTTAATCATTTGGGCTGTGTATCCCTTAGTGATGTCTCCTTCATTACTACCCTTGTGGCGTTGGATCGCTAATCACACGTCTATGTGGGTGGTGGTGATTTTGCCTATTATTATTTCTTATGCTTTAGGTAAGTGGCTGGATGATAAATATCCCGTCACCCTTGATTTTGTGCACGACTGGTTTAATCATGCGCGCTCATTACTGGTTTTTTTAATCGGTTTTATCTTGGTAAGGATGCCCTTAATCTGGAATCGTTTTGCATCGCTGCGCTGGTATTTTTTGCTCATCGCCACGTTTACCTATGCCTATATCCTATTTTCCTATAATGGCGGATCTCTCAATGGGTTGTTTGATGACATTATTGCCAAAACCATAAACAGCTTGTTCTGGACGGCAAATGGTTGGTTTTGGATGCTGAGTTTAATTGCCTGGGCGCAATATTATTTTACGTCGACTAATCCGGTGCTGCGTTACTTAAACCGTGGCGTGTTTTGTTTTTATATTCTCCACCAAACCTTGATTATTGTGGTGGCTTATTGGCTAGTCCCCAAACAGCTGGGCGGTTTTGTGGAGCCTGCCTTAGTGATTGTGTCCGTAATAATTGGCTGTTTAGTTGGGTTTGAGCTGGTTAAGCGCGTGCCGGTGTTACACCTATTTTTTGGGGTTCAACGCCGCTAAGCCGCATTAGGATTTCAAAGGAAATTTACCTCGTTTGCTGCCTGTGCTCTTAAGCTGCAAACGAGGTTTAAGATAGGTTTTACTCAGCCCAATCACGCACGTAATCAGGCGTAGACACAGCAACATTATTGGCCGCAATAGGTTCACCCCGCGTCACCTTCATGGGCAAAAGCCCTGCCCATACGGGTAAATCGAGATCTTCCACGTTATCTTCAGGCGCTTGCTTGTTGCTTACTTTTGCAGCAGCTTCATCCAGTGAAATGCGCAATACGGTTGTGGCGGCAAGCTCCTGCGCATTGCCGGGGCGAGCTTGGTGTTTGCGGCCAGCGGCAATTTTATCCATAAATACATCGAGCGCAGCAGCTTTGTGTTCATCGCCTTCCACGGCTTCAAACGTTCCGTAAATCACCGCCGAGCGATAATTCATGCTGTGGTTGAACGCTGATTTTGCCAATACCAAGGCGTCAATGTGGGTGATGGCGATAGACGTTTGAATGCCGGATAAAAGCGCTTTAACCATGCGGCTGCCGTTGGAGCCGTGAATATAGAGGTAGTGCCCATCGCGCCAGCAGGCAGTTGGAATGCAGTGAGTGCTGTCGCCTGCGTTAAACGCAAGGTTGCACACATAGGCTTCATCGATGATGTCATACAGCATTTGTGTTTCGTAGTTGGCTTTTTCGGCGATGCGTCTAATCCGAGTGCGGGCAGACGGAGCGGGGCGGGTGTTCTTGGTCATGTGGAGCCTCAATGGAATCTGTAGAGTGAAAAACAGGGTCTAGATTAAAGTGTTATTGGCTCTACAATAAGAACCACAAACAATGTTTATTTTGGAGCCAGTGTGGATTATCAGTTATTGTTCAATCGTTATAAGAGCCAACACATAGGCCGCAAGCAAACCCAGCAACGGCTGCTCTACAACTGTTTACGCGAGGCTATTTTGAGTGGTCAATTGTTGGCAGGGGCGCAACTAATGGGAAGTCGCTCGCTTGCTCAAGAGCTGAAGGTGGCGCGCAATACAGTGCTTTATGCCTATGAACACTTGGCAACTGAGGGATTATTGCAAACCCGTGGTCGGCAAACCTTTGTGCAACATCTAGCGCCTATAAAGGCTGAAGCGGTTATAGCGCCTCTTAACCTAGCGCCTGTTACTTTAGAGCCTGTTACTTTACGGCCTGCCGCTTCGGCACTTTCGCCCCGTGCGCAGTGCAGTCAATTGCAGCCCGATTCAAGTGAAAACCTCATCGCCTTTATGCCCGGCGTGCCAGCTTTGGCGGAGTTCCCAATACATGTGTGGCGCCGATATGTGGAGCGCGCTTGGCGACAAATCACCTATCGCCAGTTGGATTATGGCGAAGCCGCCGGTGAGCCCGAGTTACGTGCCGCTATTGCGGAGCATCTCACGAGTACGCGGGGTGTTAGGTGTAGCGCAGAACAAGTCTTTATTACCGATGGTACACAGCAAAGCCTTGACCTTTGCGCCCATGCGCTTGCCAGTGCAGGAGATTGTGCGTGGATAGAAAACCCCGGTTATACCGGTGCCTACCAAGCGCTAAAAGCCGCTGAGCTTAATGTGCGAGGCATTGCGGTCGATGAACAGGGTATGGCACCAAGTGCAGAGGATTGGGCACAGCATTCCCCTAAGTTGATTTACCTAACGCCGTCGCACCAGTTTCCGCTGGGCAGTGTAATGAGTGTGGAGCGGCGCATGGCGCTCATTGAATCTGCCAAAGCGCGCGGTGCAATCATTATTGAAGACGATTACGACAGCGAATTTCGCCGCGATGGCTCGCCGCTGCCTGCCATGCAAGGTTTGGTGGAAGATGCGCCTGTGGTGCATCTGGGCACCTTTAGTAAAACGCTTTTCCCTGCCCTGCGCATTGGTTTTATGGTGCTGCCAAAAGGCTTGGTTGCCCCTATTACCGCGATGATGCACGATCTCTTCCCGCGTGGGCGCAGTGCCGATCAGCTCGCCCTCGCTGAGTTTTTACGCAGCGGTCAATTCGCCATCCATTTGCGAAAAATGCGCAGGCTTTATGCGGCGCGGCGCGATGCTTTGGTGGCGGCGATTGAAAAACATCTGGGTGACAGTGTGACGATTTGTGGGGGGTCGTCGGGTATTCATATCACCATCGAGCTACCAGAGTCTTTAGTGGATGCCGACATCAGCAAAGCCGCCGCTGCAAAAAATATAGCAGTGCCAGCCCTAAGCAAATTGGCTACAGGGCCAGTGCTGCGGAACGGGTTAATGCTTGGTTACGCGCAAGTACCAGAGCAGGATATGGAGCGCTACATTTTGGTTTTGGCAGGCATTATTAAGCGCGCGATGGGTTAGTGTTACTGGTTAATACACATCCCGCACATAACGTTTATCCATATTCAATTTGCGCAGATAATTTGCGGTTTCAGCTTCATCAAATTTTCCGTATTTTTGGATGATATCGCGCAGGGCGTTATCCACATCTTTCGCCATGCGGCTGGCATCGCCACACACGTAAAAATAGCCGCCTTCGGCATCAATCCAGTTCCAGATTTTTTCGCCGTTTTCGCGCATGCGGTCTTGCACGTAAATTTTTTGTTGCTGGTCGCGTGAAAAGGCGAGGCTCAATTCGGTGAGCACGCCTTGTTGTTGGAATTCTTCTAATTCGTCTTGGTAATAAAAATCGGTGGCGGCGTGTTGCTCGCCAAAAAACAACCAGTTTTTACCGCTGTCGCCACGCGCGCGGCGCTCTTGTAAAAAACCACGGAAGGGCGCGACGCCGGTGCCGGGGCCGACCATCATAATCGGCAAGTTGCCGTCAGTAGGTACGCGAAAGTTTTTATTGGCTTGTATAAAAATGGGGATATCTACGCCCTCTGCGCGATCTGCCAAAAAGGTTGAGCTAACGCCTTTGCGATTTTTTTTGCCATTAAAGAAGCGTTCGTAACGCACGGCCGAAACGGTTAAATGGATTTGTTGTGCGTGTTCTTTCGCGCTGGAGGCAATGGAATATAAGCGCGGTTGAATGCGTTTTAGCAGCGGCATAAATTCATCCACGCTGCAGCGAATGGGGAATTCGTGAATGATATCGACAAGTTGGCGACCGTAGAGCCAATGTTGTAAGTCGGCTTTTTTATCGGCGTGTAATAGCATTGCCAATTCTTTGCTTCCAGAACGCTGTGCAATAAATTGCAGTGCTTCGTTGCTTGGCCGACAAATTTCAAAATTGTGTTGCAGTGCTTCGCGCAGTGGCTTTTCGTTGGCGTCTACAATAACGGGCGCTTCGCGGTTTACATTGAGTGCTATTGCTAGTTCTTCAACTAAATCGGGGCAGTTTTGTGGCCATACGCCAAGTGCATCGCCAGCTTCGTAACTCAGGCCGCCTGACTGGTTGCCGAGTGCGCCTAAATCAAAGCCAAATTGGCGTGTGTCTTTGGTGTTGCTGCCCGTATTTAAACGTTTGTTGATGACCAAGCGCGATAAATAAGGATTGGTTTTGCTGAAACTACCTTCAGTTTTTTTCGCGCTGCTAGTGGCTGGTGTATTTGCCATGCTGGATGAAGTCTCGGTCGGCACATGTTTGACGAGTTGTTCACTCAGCTTAGCAAACCATTCGTTGGATGGCCCTTCAAAATCCGTATCGCAATCCACACGTTCGGTGAGCGGCTTTGCGCCCAGTGCCTGCAAGCGCGCAAATAATTTTTTGCCGTGCCCGCAGAATTGATCGTAGTTTGAATCACCGAGTGCGAGTAATGCGAAATTCAAGTGCGCAAGATTCGGTGCGGAATTGCTGCTGAGTTGGCTCCAGAAATCGCCGCCGCTATCGGGTGCATCGCCATCGCCAAAGGTGCTGGTGATAAAAATCGCGTGTTTGTTTTGCGCGAGTTTTTCTACGCTGTAATCGTTCATCGCCTGCAAATTAATTGCCCAGCTACCGCTTAATTGTGCTGCGAATTTTTCCGCGAGTGCTTCAGCGTTGCCGGTTTGTGATGCCCATAGAATATTTAATGTTGGTTTACTGGGCGCATCGTTTGCGCTTACGCCTATGGGCAAGGTGCGGCTGAATAATCCCGCGAGTAAACCATTTACGTAAACACGATTTGCTGGGCTAACAGGGCAATCAATCGGCAAAGTCGGCACAGCATTAATTTGTTTTGCGCTGGCGGTTAAGCCGCCGATAAAGCCACTTAAAAATGTTTTTTCGTCCACTGAAAGTTCGGGCGCAACTACGGCTTTTAAACCGAGTGTGGTGGCGAAAGTGTCAATTAAGGTCATGCTGGTTTCCTCGCTCAAGGTGGCAAAGGCCATGCCTGAACTTGTGTGCTTTGCGCTCTCGTGTTGTTTTTGCGAATCGTCGGCAAAGACTTCTACACGCTTGAGCGTAACCGCGCACACTTTTAATTCGGGTTGTTGCGAAATGGCATCAACTGCGTCGCTAGTGACAGCGTTGATTGCAAGATTTTCGCCGTAAATATCGTTCCAGTGAAAGGGCGCAAAGCAAGCGCCGGGCAGAACGCGGTCGGTCACTATCGCCGGCAAAATCGCGTAGCCACGGCGCGAGCGCACTTCTACTTTGTCTTTGGTTTTAATGCCTAATTCGGCGGCGTCTTCGGGGTGAACTTCCACAAAAGGCGCGGGGTTTAATTTGTTGAGCGTGGCGATTTTGCCGGTCTTGGTCATGGTGTGCCATTGGTGTTGCAGGCGGCCGGTGTTCAAGATAAAGGGGTAGTCGCCATCGGGCATTTCCACGGCGCTCACATGGGGGCGAGCGAAGAAATTGGCTTTGCCAGAATCGGTGGCAAACAGAATATTGGGTTGGCTGCCATCCTCGCGGATTTTTAGCGTTTGGTTGATGCCGGTATTCAAATAGCGAATGGGGTTGCGGTCGCTGGCGGCTTCATTGGCGCATGGCCATTGTATGGATTTTTCGCGCAGGCGTTTGTAGCTTATGCCGCGCAAGTCGTAACCGGTTTTAGGGTTGTAGCTGCGTTTGATTTCTTCAAAGACTTCTTCGGCTGAATTAAAACTAAAGCCCTCGCTATAGCCCATTTCACAGGCAACTTTTGCGACTATCTCCCAATCTGCCATGGCTTCGCCCGGTGGCGAAACGGCTTCTTGCATGAGGGTGAGATTGCGCTCGGAGTTAATCATTACGCCTTCGGCTTCGGCCCAGAGTGCGCCGGGTAAAAGGATGTCTGCGTAGCGATTGGTTTCGGTATCGAGGAAGGCATCTTGTGCGATCACCAGCTCCGCTTTTTGTAATCCTTCAATCACGATTTTGCGATTGGGAACGCTAGCCACGGGGTTGGTGCAAATCACCCAGCAGGCTTTGATCTCGCCCGCCGCCATGCGTTCAAACATATCCACAGTGCCTTTGCCGACTTTGGTGCTGATGCTACCGCGTTCAATGCCCCACATATCTTCCATAAATACACGGTCGGGTTCAGCGAGTAAGGTGCGCTGGCCGGGCAGGCCGGGCCCCATATAACCCATTTCTCTACCGCCCATGGCATTGGGTTGGCCCGTGAGCGAGAAGGGGCCGCTGCCTTTTGAGCAAATCTTGCCCGTGGCCAAATGCAGGTTGCAAATGGCGTTGGTGTTCCAAGTACCGTGGGTGGACTGGTTTAAACCCATGGTCCAGCAGGTTATAAAATTCTTGGCTTCGCCGATCATTTTGGCGGCTTTGCGAATATCGTCTTCTGGAATGCCCGTTATCGCCGCAACTTTTGCGGGTGTGTAATCCGCCAAAAACTCCGGCATCGCCTCCCAACCTTGGGTGAACTGGGCGATAAACTCGGGGTCGGTATGGCCGTTTTCGACCAGCAAATGCAGCAAACCATTAAGTAGTGCTAAGTCGGTGCCGGATTTGATCTGCATAAAGAGTTCGGATTTTTCAGCGGTCAGCGTGCGGCGCGGGTCAACCACAATCAACTTAGCACCCGCTTTGATGCGATCCATCATGCGCAAATAAAGGATGGGGTGGCAGTCCGCCATATTGGCGCCAATCACAAAGAATAAGTCAGTGTGTTCGAAATCCTCGTAGGAACCGGGTGGGGCGTCGGAACCGAGTGACAGCTTGTAACCCGCGCCCGCACTCGCCATGCACAGG
>SYDJ01000176.1 GCA_005801205.1 Gammaproteobacteria bacterium | reverse complement strand
CTCAATTTGCGAGTAATCCGCCGCCACTAATTTATAGCCTTTAGGCGCAATAAACGCTTGGCGAATACGACGACCTTCTTCAGTTTTAATCGGAATATTTTGCAAGTTAGGATCTTGCGATGACAAGCGGCCCGTCGCTGCCACAGCTTGATGATAGCTGGTGTGAATTCGGCCGGTGCGCTTGTTAATTTCCAAAGGCAATTTATCGGTGTAAGTCGATTTTAATTTTGCAAGGCCGCGATATTCCATCAGCACTTTTGGCAAGGGATAATCCAGCGCCAATTCTTGCAAAACTTCTTCTGCAGTTGAGGGCGAGCCTGTGGGTGTTTTTTTAATGATAGGTAATTTTTGCTGTTCAAATAAAATTACGCCTAATTGTTTAGGCGAACTTAAATTAAATTCCTGCCCAGCGATTTCATAAGCCTTTCGTTCCAGTTGCGTTAAACGCTCGCCCAGCTCAATGCTGTGCTTGCCTAATAAATTGGCATCCACCAAGGCACCGTTGCGCTCTATGTGTGAGAGCACAGGAATCAGTGGCATTTCAATTGTTTCAAAAACAGATTTAAGTGACGCGATTTGCTCGAGTTGCGGCCAGAAAAATTGATGCAATCGCAACGTAATATCCGCATCTTCTGCGGCATAGTGACCTGCATCTTCAATTTTTAATTGATTAAAGGCTAATTGCTTTACGCCCTTGCCCGCGAGTTCTTCAAAAGTTACGGTTTTGTAATCGAGATAATTCTGTGCCAATGCATCCATATTATGGCGGCTGCCTATGGAGTTAAACACGTAGGATTCAAGCATTGTATCAAACACAATAACGCGCAGCTCAAGACCGTAATTTAACAGTACGCTACGATCATATTTTAAATTTTGGCCGATTTTTATTTTGTTTGCATCTTCCAAAATCGTTTTTAATTCTTGCAAAACCCATTCAATCGGCAGTTGCTCGGGCGCGCCCATGTAGTCGTGACCGCAGGGAATATACGCTGCATTACCCGCTTCAACGGCAAAACTAACGCCCACAATTTTGGCATCCATAATATTGAGGCTGGTGGTTTCGGTATCGAATGCAAAAGCGTGCGATTGCTCTAAACGCGCAAGCCATTCAGCAAATAGCTTTTTGTCGGTGATTATGTCGTAGTGAGTTTCAGTGGGCGCAGAAGGCGGTGTAAATTTTGCCACCGAATTTTTTTCATGCGCTGTACTATCATCAGATACTGCCGTTGCTGATGGTTTATCGACAGAATTAACAGCCGCCGATGAATTATCAGCCCCTAAATCTTTCGCCCAGTTTTTAAATTCTAAATCTTCAAACAACTCGCGCAATTTTGCATTGTTCGGCGGCGCAATGTGAATTGACTCTGGGCCAAGCGCTAATTCAACATCAGTTTTAATTGTCGCGAGACGATACGATAAATACGCCATCTCACGATGCTCAATTAATTTTTCCGGCATAGTTTTTGCGCCGCGAAATGCGAGTGTGCGAACTTTTTCTAAGTCCGCATAAATTGCATCCAAACCACCAAGCCCTTGAATTAATCCTTGCGCAGTTTTTTCGCCAACACCGGGCACGCCGGGAATGTTATCGACCTTATCGCCCATAAGCGCGAGGTAATCAATCATCAACTCTGGGCCAAAACCGTATTTCAAATTTACGCCGGGAATATCTAAAACTGTTTCAGTCATCGTATTAACCAGCGTGACATGCTCGTTAACAAGCTGCGCCATATCTTTATCGCCAGTAGAAATTACCACATCGCGTTTTTGTTCAGTGGCTTGGCGCGCGAGTGTGCCAATTACATCGTCAGCTTCAACACCTTCTACCACTAACAGCGGCAAACCCATGGCTTGCACAATATCCAAAATGGGCTGCACTTGCGGGCGCAAATCATCAGGCATAGGCGGGCGATTCGCTTTGTATTCTGCAAACATGTCGTCGCGAAAGGTTTTACCTTTTGCATCAAACACTACAGCGATTTGGCTGTGGGGATAATCTTTTATAAGCCGGCGCATCATATTGACTACGCCTTTTACCGCACCGGTGGGTTGTCCCTTGGAATTGGTTAAAGGCGGCAATGCATGGTAAGCACGGTATAAATAAGAAGAACCATCGACTAGAACGAGTGGGCCAGAGAAGACGGATAAAGAAGATTGAGAAGCCATGATGTTGTGTCTTTGTTGTGTCTTGATGCCTAGCAGGGGCTGAAGGCGCGTTTTAGGCCGCAGAATACACCAAAAGCGTCATTACGCCGCACCCAATGCCATCCAAAAGCGCTCGTTGAGTGCAGGCAACACGCCTTTATTACAATTCATGTGTTACCTTTGTGCACAAAATGATGATTTGTGCACACATTAATAAAAATTCGCAATATATTGATATTACTAAAATAATTCTTGTTATGCGAAAAAGTTCATAAAAATGACTGGCCAAAAATAAAAAATGTGTTACCATGAGTAACAAGAGGTAACAAAATTGCCTCGGAAACGAAAGTAACCCTCAAAAAGGAAATCGCAAATGAAAAAGTCATCTTCAGCACTTGTCGCTTTACTCTTAGCCGCTCCAGTATTTGCCCCTTGGATTGTTCTGGCAATAGCCTATCAACCCATTTAAGGCGGCTGATACTGTTAGGCACATTGTTTAATGAAGGACGCTAAAACCGCATTTTGCGGAGAAGCGCCGGAAGCCGATACTGATTAACAGTTCTGCTAATTGCAGATACTGAGTGACACAAGCAGACACTCGCACGTGAATGGCCTTCTTTTATGTAGCGCCTCAAATAGTGCAGCTGATGTGTAGAAATCACTCCTGTTATTAGAGGTCTCTTCCAACACTAGCGCGTTGGCGCAAACACAAATTTAAGCCAGTCGGCAGTTGTATCGGCGGACTGAGAACGCGTAAAGATTGTTTTTTGCTGTAACTTTGTTTAACTGTTTGGTTGTTTTTCTCTCCTCGTGTTTGACCCTGCATAGGCTCCGTCTCGTTATATCTTTTTGTTATGGCGACTCGGAGCCCTTTTTTTATCTCTGTCACAATTTTTGAAACTCGTTTGTTATTGGCGCGCTAACGAACACCTGTGATCAGTATTTAACCTACACTCGGTTCTCTGCAGGCAAACCTGCAGCTCATAAACCAACCCATCGTAAACATGATGTTTATCGTCAAAGGAGTTTTTAAATGGATACTCTCATTTTTTCGCAAACTGCTATTTTTCGTCTGCAACAATTGGGCAGTCAGTACTATCACCATACTGGTGAGCGCCACAGGCTTGCCAATGAAAGCGGGATTTTAGAATTGCTGGTTAGCAGTGCTTTAATTTCAGATCGCAAGGTGCGCGCCGCTTATGATGGTTTTGTCATGGAATTGAACAAGCGCCAAATTGATGCGCTAACCCAACGCGGTGTTAAATTACGCTTCCCGATGCATGTATCTTCAGTTGCGCCGATTCGCCAAGCAGGCTGAGAACGACTCAGCCATTTGCTCTAGCAGCTGTAGGTAAGTTGCGGCACCTTGCGTACCGAGCGCATCTAAAGTGCCTAGATTTAAGTGCAACTCTTGCGCTAATTCACGCGCAGATTGCATATCGTTGTAGGGTTCTAAGAATAAACATTTCCCCTCCTTCGCTAATTTCTCGCGCAACTGGTGCATGTGTTTTGCGCCCGGCTTTTGCTCGGGCGTAAAGGTCACATAATCCAGTTGTTTCAATCCATAGTGGCTCACAAAATGGCCGAATCCTTCGTGATAAACCGCAAAACCAACGCCCGCTAAAGGTTTTAAAGAAACCTGCAACTTTTGGTCTAAGTTCTTCACGTTGGTAACAAATAGCGCCAAATTTGCACGATATTGCGCGGCATTTGCAGCATCAGCCAAAGCTAATTTTGCCGTAAGCGCTTGGGCGACCAAAATTGCATTGCGCGGATCCAGCCATAAATGCGGATCGAGTTCGTGATGATGCCCGTGCACCTCGGCTGGCCAGTTCATATTCGCCAAACCATAGGCTGTGATAGTTTTTGCGCTCGGCAAATTCGCAAGCGGCTTTTGTAGAAAGCTCTCTAACTCAGGGCCAACCCATAAAATTACATCCGCCTTTTGCAAGCGCGTATGGTCAGACATTTTTAAGGGGTAGTTATGATGCGAAGCTGTAGCTGGCAATAAAGTATCTACATCCGCTATAGAGCCTGTAATTTCCTGTGCGATAAGCGTAAGCGGCTTAAGACTGGATAAAACCAGCGGTTTAGCCTGCGCAGCCGAAGCCAGCGACAATAAAATCGCGAGATATAAGGATAAAAACGGGTGCTTCATAATGCCAATGCTCGCCCAATCAATAAAATGCAGTGAACCATCGGCAGCCCGCGAAAGATCAGAACTGCCAGAGGTGAGGTTATAGTGTAACATATTGTTTTCTGTGCCCCTGCGGATTCATCCATGTACACACTCGCCAAGGCTTGCAGCCACCACAACCACGGCCATTGCATTAGCGATGCAATAAATGCGGCGCGCCAGCTGTGCGATGCTCGCGGCGTACGCCTCACTAGCCTGCGCGAGCAAGTGTTGGAATTGGTCTGGCAGAGCCACAAACCGCTCGGCGCTTACATGCTGATGGATATGCTTGCCCAAGCCTCCACTCGCCGAGTTGCACCGCCCACAGTGTACCGCGCATTGGATTTCCTGTTAGAAGAAGGGCTGATTCACCGTATTAATAGCCTCAATGCCTATATTGGCTGCCCATCGCCCACACAAAAACATCAAAGCCACTTTCTTATTTGCCAGGGCTGCAGCGTAGCAGTGGAGCTGGATAACGCTCAAATCAACCAAGCCGTAGTTGATGCCGCTGCCGCTGCGGGTTTTACCCTTGCCAGTCACACCGTAGAAATCAATGGACTCTGCCCCCGCTGTCAAGACCAAGGCGGTCAGAACCAAGGCTCTCAGCTAGGAACAGCTACCGCATGAATGACGCAACCCTAATCCGTGCACATGGCGTTGGCGTCATTCGCAATGGCCGCCACCTGCTTAAAAATGCCGACTTAACCTTGGACGCGGGCAAAATTGTCACTTTAATTGGCCCCAATGGCGCAGGCAAAACCACCTTGGTGCGTAGCGTGCTCGGCCTTATCAAGATCGACGAAGGCAAAATTGAGTGCGCGCCCGAATTGCGCATTGGCTATATGCCGCAAAAACTTCACTTGGATGCCAGCCTGCCGCTCAACGTTGAGCGCTTTCTATTATTAGGCGGCCCAGCGCGCGTCAATTTAACTGAGATTCAACAGCTTACCGGCATCGAAAAACTCAGTAAAACCCCCATGCAATTGCTTTCTGGCGGCGAAACCCAGCGCGTGTTGCTCGCCCGCGCACTGCTGCGCGACCCGCAATTGCTGGTGCTTGATGAGCCAGTTCAAGGCGTAGATGTGAGCGGCCAATCCGCACTTTACGCCCTCATTAACGATATCCGCAAAGCGCGCAACTGCGGCGTTTTATTGGTCTCTCACGATTTGCATTTAGTAATGGCCACTACCGACACCGTCATTTGCCTCAACCAGCACGTCTGTTGCCACGGCCACCCAGATAAAGTCACCAATGACCCCGCCTACCTCGCACTCTTCGGTGCGGGGCTGGCGGAAACTCCGGGTGCCAAACCTCAGGTAGCGCTCTATCAACATCACCATGACCACCAGCACGACGCCCACGGTAACGTTGTCAAAGGTACGGTCGGTTGTTCAGATTCCTGCGAGCACAATCACCATGCCTGATTTTTTACTCAACGCACTCTTGGGTGGAATCGCCGTTGCGCTAGTCGCTGGGCCGCTGGGTTCCTTCGCGGTGTGGCGGCGCATGGCCTATTTTGGCGATACGCTTGCGCACTCGGCCTTGCTCGGCATCACCTTTGGCTTATTGCTGGGGGTGAACCTCAACCTCGCTGTCGCCGTAGGCTGTTTGCTATTGGCGCTCATTTTAGTCGCCATGCAAAACAATCGCTTCTTGGCGACGGATACCTTGCTGGGGATTCTCTCTCACTCAACACTCGCACTTGGTTTAGTCTGCGTCAGCCTTTTTAGTGGCACGCGCATCGACCTGCTGGCCTACTTATTTGGCGATATCCTCTCTGTAAACATAGGCGACCTGATTACCATTTGGCTGATTTCGCTGGGGGTGATAGGTGCATTGATTTGGCTGTGGCGACCACTGCTTTCCATCACCGTGCATGAAGAATTGGCGCAGGTTGAAGGCATCCCCGTTAACAAGGTACGTACGGCGCTTATGTTATTAATGGCCTTGGTGATTGCGATTGCCATGAAAGTGGTGGGCGTTTTACTGATTACCGCACTCTTAATTATCCCCGCCGCTGCCAGCCGTCGCCTAACGCATACGCCTGAGGCTATGGCGATAGTTGCCAGTGTGCTCGGCACCGCTGCTGTGGGTTTGGGCTTATGCGCCTCCTACTTTTGGGATAGCCCAGCAGGGCCATCTATCGTGCTTGCTGCCACCCTTCTATTTATTTTGACTCTAACTAAAAAACAGGTTTTGTAGGAGATATCTCACAAAACCTAGTGCTTATGTCGTCTATTGCGGTTGCTAGAAAGCGAGGATAATAGCTCTCACAGAAGGAATCTCGGGAGAGAACAGTATGACCAAGCTCAGCATAGGCGAAGTAGAACACAACAGTGAAGATGTTGCTCTTAAGGTGGAAAGCGATATAGCGTTTCTCACGGAGCGTTTGCGCTTACTGGAGCAGCAGAAAAAGCCCAATACCGTGATCTTGCAAACCTACAAGGATATGCTGGAAAGTCGATGTGCGGTTTTGCAATGGCTCCGCCAGAGCAGCACGCAAGACAAGCTCGCCGCGAACCACTAACACCACGCCTTAACAAGCCGAGCGGTATGCGTATTACCGCTGTGTGCTGTTTTGTTTTCAAAAAATCGCATTTAACTAAAAACCAATCACACTGAAACCCCGCACCTAAACACTCGTCACTAAAAATTCACACAAATGTTGCTTTTTCGTCATATGGCTTTGTGAAACTCATTGCAAACAGCCATAGGGAAAGCCCCCATGAATGCATCCAGCTCTGTGTTGTCCCACCCACTGCTCAACGAACTTGAGCAAAGCCTTCCACCGCGCTCCGCAACACCGCTCATCAATGCGCGCACCATTTGGATTTCTGATATTCATTTAGGCTACCGCGATTGCAAAGCTGATTACCTATTAGATTTTTTAAATCATATTCACTGCGATACGCTTTATCTAGTTGGCGATATTATTGACCTCTGGTCGCTTAAGCGCCGCTTCTGCTGGCCACAAAAACATTACCAAGTCATGCTTAAATTTTACGAGCTTGCCGCACGCGGTGTACGCGTAATTTATGTGCCGGGCAATCACGATGAACCCATTCGCCATTTTTGCGGCCAACACTTTGGCCCCATAGAAATTCAACACGAACACGAATACACCAGCGCCGACGGCAAGCACTTTTTAATTATGCACGGCGATGCCATGGATGCTTACATCAATCATTCTTGGCTCGCGCGTTTCTGCGGCGATATGGGTTACGATTTATTATTGTTTATTAACCGTTGGAGCAACCGCTTTCGCAAATGGATGGGTCGCCCATACTTTTCACTATCCAGTTTAATTAAAAGCAATATTAAAGGCGCAAAGGCAGCGATCAATACCTACCAACAAGAATGTTTAGCGGAAGCAAATCGTCGCGGATACGACGGCGTAATTTGCGGCCACATTCACTACCCTGCATTATTTGAACAAGACGGCCTGCACTATTGCAACACCGGCGACTGGATTGAAAACTGCAGTGCGCTAATCGAAGACTATCAAGGTGCCATGCGCATTTTGCACTACACCGATCACTTACGTTGGCAAAGCGAAACCGCCAGCGCTCACGCATAACCAAAAAAACCATAAGAAAATACAAACACGATAAAGACAACAATCATAATAAAAAAACGGAGGCGAAAGCCTCCGCAGATCACAGACAAGCTCCCACCTTAAAAAGTGGGGGTTTGTTTTTTCAGGCTGCACGCAATGTCATATAATTCCATTTGCCGAGCTTAGGTATTGTGTTGATTGATCAACATGATCTTTATTGGATGGTGGGTCTTGGGCTGGCAAATCGTGGACAAACAACTGCAGCCGACAATACTCTATTTCGAATTGGCTCAGCCTCAAAACTGTTTGGGTGATTTTGACAGCTCAGGGCTAGACTCAATTAAAAAAGCTTTTGGTTTGAATTAAGTTTTAAGCAAGAATAAAAAGATCTATAGAAATACTGGTCTTTTTTATGGGCGTTACTTTCAATTCGCTCAGTTATTCCTGCGTAAAGTTTTTTATTGGCCATGCATTTCGCTATTCGGTTATGTGAACAAAAGCTCTCTTTTGTTGTCGGTTAAATAGATTTTTTATTAAATGTACGTGAACTGTATTGAATTTCTTGCAGAAATTTCTATTAATCGAGCTTCTCTGCTTGACTTATTTTGACGGGGGGGGGGT
>SYDJ01000175.1 GCA_005801205.1 Gammaproteobacteria bacterium | reverse complement strand
TCGCTAGAAACATGTGGATGCGCGTTGCGCTCGCTTGGCTCGCCGTGAGTTGCCCAACGCGTGTGTGCAATACCAGTTCCGCCCGGTGTTGGGTTTGATGCAACTGCATCTGACAATTCTTTTACTTTGCCTAAGCGACGCAAGCGCTGCAATTCGCCGCCTGCACTCACCACAGCAACACCGGCTGAGTCATAACCGCGATATTCAAGACGGCGTAAACCTTCTACCAAAATATCTACTACATCACGCTGCGCAACTGCGCCTACGATTCCACACATGTTTAGCTCCTTTTAAAAGGCTGTTTAGCCGTTAATAAGTTAAAAATAATTAAATGAGAATTATTGTGCCGACGCACAAATAACTTGTACGCCTTGCTGTTCAATTTTTGCTTTATCTTCGTTACTGATTCCGTCATCAGTCACTAATACTTTTATCGCTGACCAAGGCAATTCGAGGTTGTGAATTTTGCGGCCTATTTTGTCTGACTCAGCCATGACAATCACTTCGCGTGCAACCTCGGCCATTACGCGACTCAAACTGTAGAGCTCATTAAACGTGGTTGTGCCGCGCACCAAATCCAAGCCATCAGCGCCGATAAAAAATTGGTCGAAGTTGTAGGAACGCAGAATAGATTCTGCCAACTGGCCTTGGAAGCCTTCGGATTTAGGATCCCAAGTGCCGCCGGTCATCAATATCGTGGGTTCGTTTTCCAGCTCGCGCAACGCGTTGGCGATACTGAGAGAATTGGTCATAACCACCAAACCTTGCTTGTTAGAAAGTTCGGGCAAAAGCGCAGAGGTGGTGGAACTGCCACTATCGAGGATAATGCGGTTGTGATCGCGAATAAGCGCTGCAGCGGCTTTGGCTATGGCTTGCTTACGAACGGACACTTTTTCTTCAGCGGGGTTGGCAATCAATTCTTGGGGAACCAGCACAGCACCACCGTAGCGGCGCAGCAGTAAACCATTGGCTTCTAAGGCGGCTAGATCCTTTCGAATCGTAACTTCTGAAGTCACAAATTGCCCCGCCAAGGTTTCAACACTCACGTCACCGCTGGCGTTAAGCAGGTCAATAATGGCACGACGGCGCTGCTGAGTGTTGCGTTTGGTCATAAAGGCTTGCCTTAAGTTTCGTTTCGAAAGATATTGTAGGCATTCGAAAGATAAAAGCAAGCTTCATATAGTGAATACTGAGAGATTACTCCATATTTATGCTTCGTTAGTACGTAGATTGTTTTGGTAATGATACGCATAGTAAACAACGGGAATTACTACCAGCGTTAGCACTGTCGATACCATCAAGCCAAAAATTAATGACACAGCAAGCCCGCCAAAAATCGGGTCATCCACAATAAAGAATCCACCCATCATGGCGGCTAGTGCGGTGAGTGCAATCGGCAGTGCGCGCACAGACGCTGCGTTAATGGTTGCTGCTTCTAATGTTTTTCCGATGCGTAATTCTTGTTGAATAAAATCCACTAACAAAATCGAATTGCGCACAATAATGCCTGCGAGTGCGATCATGCCGATCATGCTGGGCGCAGTGAATTGCTGTCCCAATAATGCATGGCCGGGCATGATGCCGATAATCGTCAGCGGTATGGGCGCCATAATAATTAATGGCACGGAATAGCTTTTAAACATGCCGACGACCAGCAAATAAATCATCACCAATCCCACAGCGTAGGCGATGCCCATATCGCGAAATGTATCCAGCGTTACTTGCAATTCTCCATCCCATTTCAAACTCCATTGATAGGGATTTTCCGGTTGCGAATTTAAAAATTGTTGCAGCTCTTGTCCTTCAATGGGTGTTTCGCTCAGGCGATTATAAATATCGGCTAAGCCATACAAGGGGCTATCGGTTTTACCAGCAACATCCCCCGTTACGTAAACAACCGGCAATAAATCTTTGTGATAAATCGTTTGATTGCGCTCAGTCTTAACCACTTGAGTGACTTCTGAAACGGCGATTAAAGAGCCATCCCGCGAGCGTACTTTTAAATCGCGCACCGCATCAAGATTACTTTTATCGCCAGAGGGCAATTCCAAGCGCACAGGTATAGCGACCTTGGCGTGTTCGCTGTGAAGGAAGGAGGCATCTTCACCCTTGAGTGCTGCGCTTATGGCGTTGGCAATGGTGGTTTGATCTACGCCTAAACGTGCGGCGCGGGCGCGGTCTACGGCGATCAGCCATTTGGTTTGCGGTGCTTCAATCGTATTGTCTACATCTACCACATCTGGCGTAGCTTCAAAGGCGTTGTGAACGGTTTTCGCCACAGCGAGTTGGCGGGTGTAATCCAAGCCGTAGACCTCGGCAACCAAAGGCGACAGCACGGGCGGCCCCGGCGGAACCTCAACTACTTTTACGTTGGCACCAAAGCGTTTGGCAACAGGCATTAGTAATTCGCGCGCACCCAGTGCAATCTCGTGGCTTTTGCGATGACGATTGTGTTTATCGACCAAATTAACTTGCATGTCGCCCATGTGTGGTTCGCTGCGCAAATAATATTGCCGCACTAATCCGTTAAAGTTGATGGGCGCGGAGGTGCCTGCGTAGAGTTGATAATTCATTACCTCGGGGATCTTATCCACTTGATCCGCAAGGGCTTGCAAGACTTGCTGTGTGGTTTCTAGCGGCGTGCCTTCCGGCATATCCACCATCACTTGGAATTCGCTTTTGTTGTCGAAGGGCAGCATTTTTAACATCACTGCTTTAACCACAACCAAGCCAATCGACATGACGATTAACCCCATAATGCCGCCCAATAGCCAAAGGCGCGCTTTTTTGCCGGATTCTTTGCCTAAGAACGGCGTCATGATCTTGGTGAAGAAGGGCGTAAAGCGGTTTCCTGCGTCCTCGTTTTCTGTGTGCTCATGGTTTACCCCATTTTTATACAGCGGGGCAAAGAGTTTGCGATACAGCCAAGGCGTAAAAATAAAGGCGACAGCCAACGAAATCAGCATGCCGGTGGAGGCATTGATGGGGATGGGCAACATATAAGGCCCCATCAAACCGCTCACAAATGCCATAGGTAAGAGTGCAGCTATAACGGTAAAGGTGGCCAAGATGGTGGGGCCGCCGACTTCATCGACCGCAACGGGAATCGCTTCGTTGAGGGAGAGTTTGCCGAGTGTCATGTGGCGATGGATATTTTCGACCACCACAATGGCGTCATCCACCAATATCCCTATGGAGAAAATCAGCGCAAAGAGTGACACGCGGTTGAGCGTAAATCCCCATGCCCATGATGCAAATAAGGTGATGGCTAAGGTCACGATAACCGCTGCACCAACCACCAGAGATTCGCGTTTACCAAGCGCAAGAATCACCAGCACAATCACAGACAGCGTGGCAAAAATAAGCTTTTTAATTAGGGTTTTGGCTTTGTCTTCGGCGGTTGCGCCATAGTCGCGGGTGATGGTGGCTTCTATGCCGTTAGGAAATTGCACACCGCGCAATTGTTCAAAGCGCTGGGTGACATTGGCCGCAACGTCCACCGCGTTTTCTCCCGGTTTTTTGGCGACGGCTAAGGTGATAGCTTGGTAGCGACCAGAATCTTTTGCGGCTGGCGTTCCAGCGGCTGACGACCCAGCAGTTGAAGAAGCGCCTGCGCCTAAACCTGTACCATAAGTGACATATTGTGTGGGCGTATCCGCACCCAAACTGACCTCTGCCACATCGCGCAAGAAAATCGGCGCGCCTTGGTGTACACCCACCACGAGGTCAGCCACATCTTCAGGCTTAAGTAAAAAGCTTCCCGCTTGCACCAGCACTTCACGGCCATCGCTTACTAAGGCGCCCGCCGCTACTGAGGTGTTGGCTGCGCCGAGGGCCGCGCGCAAATCATCCAGTGTTAGGTTGTAGGCGGATAACCGCTGAGGGTCGAACAACACTTTTACCGCATTATCGGAGCCACCAATAATGCTGATCTCCCGCGTACCGGGAACACGCTGCAGTTCGGTCTGCAAGGTGCGCGCGACACTTAATAAATCGGCTGTGGTAGTGGCTGGGTTTTTACTCCACAGCGTGCCCGTCACAATAGGGACATCATCAATGCCCTTGGGCTTAATAAGTGGCTTACCAATAATCGCATTGGCAGGCAACCATTTGCTGTAAAAGGCGTTGTATAAACGCACTATAGCATCGGTGCGTGGCTCACCCACTTTAAAGCGAACCGTGAGCGCCGCCATACCGGGCGATGAGGCCGAGTACACATGCTCAACGCCTTGGATTTCTGACACGATTTGTTCCGCTGGTGTAGTGACGAGTGACTCCACCTCCGCCGAGGATGCGCCCGGGTAGGGGATAAACACATTCGCAAATGTCACATTAATTTGTGGCTCTTCTTCGCGCGGCGTGATGAGTACGGCGAAAATGCCCAGCAGCAAGCCGGTAAGTGCCAGTAATGGTGTGATTTCTGTGGTTAAGAAGGCTTTGGCAATACGCCCCGAAATACCCAGTGATGCTGGCTTTTGCTCGTCAGATTGGCTCATGGCTTACTCCTTGGCGGCGTGCGCTTGTTTGTAAGCATTCGCCCCCGCGATGGGGTCAATGGCAATTTTATCGCCAGCGTTGAGCCCAGCCAAAATAGGGTAGCGGTTATCGGCAGTGAGCGAACCTAAACGTACAAGGCGTAAATCGAGGGTGTTGTTGGCTATCACGTAAACACCGTTTACTTCACCACGTTGCGCAACAGCGCTTGCGGGTACCAACAAACTCTCCGTTTCGCCGCTCACAAAGGCAATTTTTACAAGGGTGCCGGGGAAGAGTGAATGATCGCCGCTGGGCAAATTGACGAGCACTTTAAAGCTGTGTGTTTGTAAATCGGCACTCGGTGGAATGCGTAAGTCGCTGGTTTCCAGTACCTTGCCATCGGCTAAAAGTACGCGCGCTTTTTTGAATTTACGCACAGGGCCGATGTGTTGTTGCGGAATATCCACCTGCGCGCGCAATTGTTCTAGCGACAGCCCCGTTAAAAGCGGTGTACCGGGGGCAACAGTTTCGCCAACTTTAATCATGCGGCTGACCACTATGCCCGCATAGGGAGCGTAAATGGCGGTGTTGGATGCACCTTCGTTAGCTTCTTTGAAGTTTGCCTCGGCCGACTTGAACGCAGATTCGGCTTTGTCAAAATCCGCTTTAGCGATTAGCCGCTTGGTCAGCATATCTTGCATACGCGTGTATTGGGCTTGCGCTTCCGCAAATTTGGCTTGCGCACTGGCAGCGCGGGCTTTTTGCTCTACATCCGTAAAGCGCACAATCAAATCGCCTTTTTTAACGAAATCGCCTACATCTACCGGCAGTTCAAGCACTCGGCCAGAAGTTTGGGCTGATACGGTTGCTTGATTAATGGCTTCAATCACACCGTCAAATTTAACCTCTTGCGCGACCTTTGTCGGTGCGATGACCAAAGTCTCCAGCGCGGGTAAATTCTTGGTAGATTCGGTGGGGGCTGGCTTGTCCGAACAGGCGCTTAAGCTGGCAATAATGAACAGAAGTGGCAAGGTGTTTTTCATGGTAGGTTCCATTAAGGTAAACGCAGTTTGCTTCTCATTGCACTACATAATTCAGGCGTTAAACCTTCCCGCAGGCGCGATTGGCCGGTACCGCAATATCCATCATCTTGGGGTTGGGTAGTTTCAAATTACTCATCAAGGCGATGTATTCGGCCACGTCTTTTACCTGCAAGCGCGGGTTGTGGGCTTTTTCTTCGGCGATGGTACTTACCATCCAGCCTTTGTAATCGTGGCCGGGGTAAACCCAAGTGTTATCGGGCAATTTCAACAGGTGATCAAATAGGCTCACGTATTGGTCGGCTGCACTGCCGTTTTGAAAATCGGTGCGACCCGTGCCGCGAATTAACAGGGTGTCGCCCGTAAACGCGTAGTACTGGCTTTTGTCTTCCAAGATAAAACTGTAAGAGTCGTCTGTATGACCGGGCGTATGAAGGGCTTCAATGACAATTTGCCCTACATTGATAATCTCGCCATGGTGCATGGCTTTGGATACGCAAGGGGAATTGGCCTCTTCACCTAAGAGCGTGCAAGCGCCGGTGGCATCGCGCAGTGCGCCAGCGCCGGTAATGTGGTCGGCGTGGGTGTGGGTCTCGAGTACGTATACGAGTTTGAGGTTAAGCTCTTCGAGTAGCTGTAAGTAAAGATCGACCGCACTTTTTACCGTGTCAATCAACACCGCTTGGCGGGTTTGCTCGCAGCCGATTAAGTAGGTGTAAGTGCTAGATTCGCGCTCAAAGAGTTGTCTGAAAATCATGTTGCACCTCTCTTAATGATGAAAAACTAATAATGGAGAGCCAATGTCGTTACAGAGATAGCGATAAGGCAGATAGCAAATAGCTTTTGGAGCCTGGCGTTGGCGATTTTGTGGCTAATCGCTTGGCCGAGCATCATGCCCAACACGCCGCCGGTTACGACCAGCCCTAAAACAGCCCAATCGCTGTGTGGGTTCATGGCTACATGGCTGATAAACCCAGAACCGCTAACGGCGGCGATGATAATGAGCGATGTGCTTACGGCTTGCGCCATGCTAATAGGGCTAAGCGCCAAGAGCAGTGGAACAATCAAAAAACCGCCGCCAACGCCAAATAAGCCCGATAACAACCCGACTAGAATGCCACCCAAAACCAAACCGCTCACACAGCGTGGGCGCAATTCAAATTGACCAGTTTTACTCAGGTTACAGAGTAAACCAAGGCTAGGTTCTGCGCTGAAATTACCTGCTCTAACCACCCTTGCGCGCTCTGGAGTTCGCGCTGCACTGATCCACATGCGTACCGCAATAATCATCGCAAGAAGGTTAAAACCTGTGAGTAGCCATAACTCGGGGGTTTGCATCCCCAGCCACTTGCCAAAGGGGGCTGTCAGTGCTCCGGTTGCTGCAAGAATCATCCCCGGCACCCACAAAATCTTCTTGCCGCGCCAGTTGCGAATGCTGCCGTAAAGCGTGCTGGCGGCAACCGCACCGAGCGAAATGCCCACGGCATCGCCCATGGAAAGGCCGCCCATTAACATCAGCAGAGGCACTGCAAACACTGACCCGCCTGCGCCGGTCAAACCCAGTACGAGTCCAATAATGAGGCCAATAAGCAGAAGCATAGGGCGATCCTATTTAAGCGTGTTAAGCGTGGATTAGTGATTCCACGGCATCTTGGCGATTAACATGCCCATAGCGCAGATGTCTGTGATGCCCGCAAATATTAAACCTGCACCCACAAACGCGGACAAACCATAGAAACCGGGGTTCACCCAAGTACCTAAAGCCGCACCAACCAGTACCAATAAACCTGCGGTAATGCGAACTTGTCGCTCAAGCGGAATAACATTAGGGCCAGCTTCTTTCATTTGAATATTGGATTGCTTAACCGCATTCATGCCGCCTTCAATGATGTACAGCTCAGCGTCTATATTGCCTTTAAGTTGGTCTGCTGCCATCTCAGCACGGCGACCGGCTTGGCACAGCAAGTACACATGCGAGCCATTTTTGCCACTCTTAACAATCTCGGCCTGTAGGCGCTCTGGGGTTAACTCGTGCAGCGGAATATGTAAGCAATCAGGCAGGCCTGCGGCTTTTACTTCGGCAGCGGTGCGTACATCCAAAATGCACATGTCATCGGTTTTCTGGCTCATTAAATCAACGGGGTGTATGCGTTTATGGCTCATGTCAGTCTCCAAGGAACTCGATAGGTTTAATTTGTAGGGCAGTAAATGGATTGCAAAACCGCAATGATCTTGCTGGCTTCGCTACCGCACACTTTGTAATAGACGGTTTGCGATTCTTTACGGGTGCTAACCAATCCTGCTTCGCGCAAGCTGGCCAAATGTTGGGATAGTGCAGATTGGCTCAAGGGCACCTTGGCGTTCAGTTCGCCAACGCACAGTTCGCCGTCCATCAAGGTGCACATAATCATCAAGCGGTGCTCGTTAGCCATTGCCTTTAATAAATTGGCGGCGGCACGGGCATGCACCTGCATTTCACTGTTTAGCTGTATTACTTCATTCATCATTTACACCTCGGGTGCCTATTCTTAAACTCATTATATTCGGTAATTATAAATTAGCAAATACTAAATTATAATAATATTATTTAGCTTTTCCTCATGTTTAAGTTTACGTCAGGGTGCTCATAGTAAAGATGCCTAGGCCCAACCCTAAGTTGGAGCGCATTTTGGTTGGCGTATATAGGTGATGCAGGTGCGGCTTTATAGTGGTGTCGCAATTCAACTAGGTTAGATAGACGTAACGAACAACTCTCTGAGGATTCAATGTTCCGCAAACCACTTGGCTTTGAGAGATAATAATTGTACGTATTGTGAAGATTATTCTTTTTGCAGCTTTATGGCACTTTGCGTTTAAACCCAAAAAACTAAAAGGGCGAGGGACAAAGTCCGTGGATTTTTTCTTGGGTTAGGGGATGAATAAATTCAATAGTTGTAGCATGCAGCAGTAGACGTTCTGCCATAGCAAAGGATTCTTCATTCTTGTACAAATCACAACCTAAAATCGGGTGACCAAATTCTCGGCTGTGAATGCGCAGCTGATGCGTGCGGCCTGTAAGAGGTACAAATAATACGCGGGTACGCGCAGGATTATCCAAGCGTTCGATCACATGATATTGAGTGACTGATTTCTTGCCTGTTTCATAACAGATTTTTTGTAGCGGAAAGTTCTCTGTATCTTTAGCGATAGGATATTCAATCAACCCCCTATTTTCTGTTAAATGCCCGTATAAAATCGCCGTATAGGTTTTGTTAACCAACCCCAGCTGAAACTGCTTTCCGATTTCTGCATTCACTGCTTTATTCAAAGCCGCAATCATAATGCCTGATGTACCAAAATCTAAACGGTGCAATAAAGTCGCCGTAGGAAAATCTTGCACCAAACGAAAATGTACGGAATCTTTGTTTAACGGATTTTTACCAGAAAGACTTAATAAGCCGCTGGGTTTATTAATGAGAAGTAAATGCTCGTCTTGAAAAAGAATTTCAATTTCAGCATGGCATGGGGGTGCAATAAAAGAATCGGCTTTAGATGACATGCAATTATTCAAATCCAAAAAATCTTATCCCAATAAAAAAGCCCTGCATTGCAGGGCTTCATCAATTCAAAAAATTAAATCACTCTACCGGCACCAAGCCCAAATTTTTTACAATCTGCGCTGTGGGTTCAGTTTGGTTCATGGTGTAGAAATGCAACCCGGGGGCTTCATTCTCTAAGAGCACGTCGCACAACTCGGTGATCAAATCTACGCCGAAGGCTTTTAGGCTTGCATCATCATCGCCATAATTCTCTAAGGCTTTGCGCAACCAGCGGGGAATTTCTGCGCCGCATGAATCAGAAAAGCGCATTAGGTTACGGTAATTAATGATGGGCATAATGCCGGGATAAATCGGCTGGGTAATTCCTGCTTTATGGCATTGCTCCATAAAGTAAAAATAAGCATCGGGATTAAAAAAGTATTGGGTGATGGCGCTATTCGCGCCCGCATCAAATTTGCCTTTTAAAAATCCAACATCGTCGCCATAGCTTTTAGCTTGCGGGTGAATTTCTGGGTAAGCCGCAACTTCTAAATGAAAGTGTGCACCAAAGTGTTTGCGAATAAAGGCAACCAATTCATTAGCGTACACTAATTGGCCTTTACCACCCATGCCAGAAGGAACATCGCCACGCAGTGCAACAATGCGATCTACACCTGCGGCTTTATATTCATTTAGCAAGTTCAAAATGGTTGCTTCATCGTCATTACCAAATGACAAATGCGGCGCGGCAGCAATGCCTTCCTGTTTAAATTGGGTAATGAGTCCTTTGGTGTTATCGCGGGTTGAACCGCCGGCACCATAGGTTACTGAAAAAAAATCCGGCTCAAATTCATTGAGCTGGTCGCGCACTTTAATCAGTTTTTCTTTTCCTTCCGGTGTTTTTGGCGGAAAGAATTCAAAACTTAAACGCGGTTGTGAATCGGTCATTTTTGTTTCTCGATTTGTTTTTTTCCCTATCGGGAGAGAGCACCCCCTCCCAACCTTCCCCTTCACAAGGGGGAGTAGCCAGTTCCCTCTCCTTTCGGAGAGGATTGGGGTGAGGGGATATTAATACTTGTAGCTTTCTGGCTTGAACGGCCCATCTACTGGGTAACCAATATATTCTGCTTGCTTGGGTGTAAGCTTGGTAATTACACCACCAAAGCCTTCAACCATATCTTTCGCCACTTCTTCGTCTAGCTTTTTCGGCAACACACGAACATACAAATGTTCTTCTTTTTGTGCTGCTGGCAGATCAGCAAATTTACGCTCGTACAAATAGATTTGTGCAAGTACTTGGTTGGCGAACGAACCATCCATAATACGCGATGGGTGGCCAGTGGCATTACCCAGGTTTACCAAGCGGCCTTCTGATAAAAGAATCAAATGATCGTTAGTCGCTTTGTCGCGGTAAATTTTATGCACTTGTGGTTTAACTTCTTCCCACTCCCAATTTTTGCGCATAAAGGCTGTATCAATTTCACTATCGAAGTGACCGATGTTACACACCACTGCACTGCGTTTTAATGCACGCAACATGGCGGAGTCACACACGTTTACGTTACCGGTTGTTGTGACAACCAAATCCGTTGTGCCGAGAACAATGTGATTAATATCTTCATAGTTGCCAGTGTTGATACCGTCATTGTAGGGCGACACAACTTCGTAACCGTCCATGCAGGCTTGCATTGCACAGATAGGATCAATCTCGGTAACTTTTACAATCATGCCTTCTTGGCGCAATGATGCAGCAGAACCTTTACCCACATCGCCGTAACCAATTACGAGCGCTTTTTTACCGGCGAGTAAATGGTCAGTGCCGCGTTTAATCGCATCGTTCAAGCTGTGACGGCAGCCGTATTTGTTGTCGTTTTTACTTTTGGTTACTGCATCGTTTACGTTGATGGCAGGCACTTTTAATTGGCCTTTTTTCAACATATCCAACAAGCGGTGAACACCGGTAGTTGTCTCTTCAGAAATACCGTGAATCGCATCGAGCATTTGTGGATATTTTTCGTGAACGATTTGCGTAACGTCACCGCCATCGTCAAGAATCATGTTGGCATCCCATGGCTTGCCATCTTTATTCACAGTTTGTTCGATACACCACCAAAATTCTTCTTCAGTTTCACCTTTCCACGCGAACACTGGAATGCCCGCAGCAGCGATTGCAGCAGCAGCGTGATCTTGGGTAGAAAAAATATTGCACGAAGACCAACGCACTTCTGCACCCAAATCTACCAGTGTTTCAATCAACACGGCCGTTTGAATGGTCATATGAATACAGCCAATAATTTTTGCACCCGCCAAAGGCTTGCTGCTTTTGTATTTACGACGCAACGCCATTAATGCTGGCATTTCGCCTTCAGCAATATCAATTTCTTTACGGCCCCAGCTAGCATCTTGTGCAAAAGCTTCTGGGGTTTTGGCGGCAACTTTATAGTCAGTGAAGCTCATAATTTATTTCCTAAAATGAATTTGTTTTTTAAAGCGCTTTTTTCAATGCTTCTGCTTTATCGGTTTTTTCCCACGTAAAATCGGAAAGCTCGCGACCAAAGTGGCCATATGCAGCAGTTTGACGATAGATTGGGCGTTTTAAATCGAGCATTTCAATTAAGCCGCGTGGGCGCAAGTCAAAGTGCTCGCGTACTAATTTCACAATTTCTGCATCCGGCAATTTGCCTGTACCAAATGCGTTAACAGAAATTGAAGTTGGTTCAGCAACACCAATCGCGTAGCTCACTTGAATTTCCAAACGATCAGCAATGCCAGCGGCTACTAAATTTTTAGCAACGTATCGGCCAGCGTAAGCAGCAGAACGG
>SYDJ01000174.1 GCA_005801205.1 Gammaproteobacteria bacterium | reverse complement strand
GCGCACATTGGCGTGACTGGTAGGCACATAAGGGTTGTTGGGGTGAATAACCAGGGAAACGCCCATGGCTTCAAAGGCGCGACCAGCCAATTCAGGGCGATGTGCCGTGGCCGATGCGGGCATTTGGGTGCCGTGGACATGTGAAAAATTAACGCCGCCTTTTTCGATAACCGCACCATTCGCCAACACACGGGTGCGGCCACCACCACCTTCGGCGCGAGCCCAAGAATCTTCTACAAAACCGGCGCCGCCCTCTTCAGCGGCAAGGGCATTGCAGATTCGATCCTGCAAATCCAATAGGTAGGCTTTAACGGCGGCCTTGTCGGGCGCAGAGGTGGGCGCATGGCTCATGGGGAAATCCTTAGCGGGCAGATCATTCAGAAAGGCCGCTATTCTACGCGGCTTACGCGCAAAGAGTTAGCCCGGGCGAACGACTTCACCGGTCATAAGATCGCGGATTTCAGAAGGATTAGCACGCTTGCCTACTGTGCCAGAGGTAATGGCATCTAGCTCATCGCCAAAATAACGGTGAACGTCAAAGCCGGTGCGCGCCGGTGGGCGGCCTTGCAGATTGCACGAGGTGGATACAATAGGCGCACCAAAGGCGCGGCTTAAACCGGCCGCCACTGGGTGATCGGTCACACGCAAGGCAACGCCGGTGTAATCGCCCGTAATCCATTTGGGCGCTAGGCCGTTATTAGGCACTAACCAAGTCACCGGCCCAGGCCAGGTTTTCTTAATGCGTTGGCGCTGAATATCGTTCAAATGGTAGATAAAAGGTTCGAACAGGCTGATATCGGCGGCCAACAGAATCAAACCTTTATTGACAGGGCGCTCTTTCATATCCAGCAAACGCATAACTGCATCTTCACTGAATGGATTGCAGCCCAAACCCCATACCGCCTCCGTAGGGTAGGCAACAACGCCGCCTTGCCACATTTGCTTTGCAGCGTATTGCACGCGGGGATTCAAAGACCAGTTAATCATAGGAAGTGCCTTACGAATGGATAGGGAACGGCCCAAAAGCAGTTGGTGTGCAATCTACCGAAATATAGTGGCGGAGGGAACCATAGATTGAACGGAACCCCCACAAAACAAATCAATGTGGGCACGAATCAATAGGGTTCACTCCAACCGCAGACGCCTAAACTCGTTGATAACCGGCGCCGATTTGCTGCACATACCCCTTAATCTCCAACCCAATCATCTGCGCCGCCACGCTACCCACCGCAATGCCTGTGCGCTCAACCAAATCATCAATATTCACAGGGTCATAGCCCATGGCGTTAATCAGTTGCTGTTCAGCAGGTGATAAACAATCTAGGATTTTTTCATCTAATTCTGTTTTTTTCGCCGCTTTTTCTTGCAACTTTATCAACTTTTCACGCTGATAACCCAGCATGCCTTGTAGTTGATCCACTATATCTTGCCCCGTTTCTACTAAGGTTGCGCCTTGGCGAATCAATTGATGACAGCCCCGCGCCAATGGATTGTGGATAGAACCGGGAATGGCAAAGACTTCGCGGCTTTGTTGCATAGCGGCTTTGGCCGTGATGAGCGATCCACTTTGAATAGCTGCCTCAACCACTAAAACACCGCAACTTAAACCACTGATAATGCGATTACGCTGCGGAAAATTAGCCGCTTTAGAGCTACTACCCAAGGGCAGCTCGCTGACCAGAGCGCCGCCTGTATCGACTATCTGCTGCGCCAAGGCTCGGTGGCGGGAAGGGTAAATCATATCCAGCCCAGTACCCATGACGGCGATGGTTTTACCTTGCGCTGCCAGTGCACCTTGATGGGCAGCGGCATCCACCCCCAAGGCCAAACCGCTCGTAATCGCAAAACCATTTGCGGCTAAAAACTCGGCAAATCTGTAAGCATTGTCGCTGCCGCCGCTTGACGGGTTGCGGCTGCCGACAATGGCGATTTGCGGCAAGCTTAAGAGGTGAATGTCGCCGCGTACAAAGAGTAAGGGCGGGAAATTGGGGATCTTCTGCAGCAACTCTGGGTAACTGGAATCCCCCGTTGACAGCAGATGCACACTTGGCTGAGCATCTATCCATTCCAAGTCTACGAGGGCTTTTTGGCCAATAGCGGAGATTTCTGGATTAGATTGAAAATCCTGAATAACGAGTAAGGTTTCTGCATCAACTAAGGCTTCAAGTTGCTGGCTGGGTTGGCCTAGTGCTGCTTCTGGTGAGCCAAATAAACTGACCAAGCGATTGAATGTTACAGCGCCCACATGGGGCAAACGGTGCAGAACGAGGGAATAAAAGCGAGGATCTAGCATGATTCATCCTTGTGAAATAACCAGCGGCGCGTCGTGCGCCGCTGTGGTTTTTAGTGAAATCTATTTTAAGGGTTTTGTAAGCTATCGCCAATGAGTAGAGGGCGATCAGCCTCTAATACTAATGCAAAGCTCATTTTCTTAAAGGTACGGAATACCATTAGCAAGCCTGCACGCTCATCCGGTAAAGCCACTTTTCCGCCTGTGACGCGATCCGCCACAATTTCACCTTTTTTGTAAATAGCGAGTACATTACCCACTTTGAGACCTTCGCGGTCACCGCGGTTAATCATCACCACGTTGTATTTACCAACCTGAGTTACGCCACCTTCAACCGCAATGATGGTTCCCTGAATATCTCTATCTGGGCCGCTTGGGTAGAAAACTGAACTGGTTGAGCGGTCTTCGCTGGGCAAAAGGCTATCGCCAATACGAATCTCTTCATTCGCGCGCACAACGTCTACGGTGGCTATATCGCCTTTCAGTGACTTAAGACTTACCGAGCCTATGCCTAATGCATGCAAGCCTAGGACTTCTTTAGTCTTCGGGTCAAAGAATACTTGCCCCTTGCGATAGACACCAAAGTTCGTCAAATCACCAAACTTACCACGTGCATAAGCTTCATCGCCTGCACCCGCCACTATGCGTTGCTGCGGGCCAGCCAAAATATAAGGCGCCTTGGTAAGAGTTTTTTCATCATCCAGTACGCGGCTGCGCGATAAGAAGCTATCAATACGATCCAGAGGAATCGCCGAAATTGCCGCTTCATTTGGAACAACCCGCACTTGTGGGCTCAGCTTCTCGGTTGCATTAATACCGCCAGAACCAGGCGCTAACTTAAGCGTGCGCTCTGAGGTTAAACGTGGCTGCCCATCGATATAAACCAGCTTGATGAGATCGCCGGGGTATATCAGGTGAGGGTTTTCAATTTGGGGGTTCGCATGCCAAATTTCTGGCCATTTCCAAGGCGAGTTTAAAAAGGTACTTGAGATATCCCAGAGGGTATCGCCCTTTTTAACGGTGTATTCATCCGGATGACCGGTTTTCAGCACAGAGTCCTGTGCCCACACATTGAAGCTTAAAAAAGCAGCGGCAATAATACCAATAATGATTTTTTTCATAGAAACCGATCCTGTTTTATTCGGCCATCAGACAGATAGACGTTATAATAGCTTATTAATCCACCACGCTGCTTTCAGAATACAGAGTATTTCCTGTACGATCATCATGTTAGCAGCGCTTATTATCTTTTTACTAGAAGTTTGTCACAAGACTATGGCGATATTAGAGATACTCGAATTCCCCGATCCCCGCTTACGCACCCTTGCCAAGCCAGTAACCGATGTCAATGACCGCGTTAGAAAGCTGATCGACGATATGTTTGAAACCATGTATGACGCTCCCGGTGTTGGCTTGGCAGCGTCGCAGATTAATGTGCATGAGCGCATTGTTGTTATAGACGTCAGTGAAGATAAATCCCAGCCGATGGTGTTTATCAATCCCGAAGTGACCGTATTAGACGGCGATTTGCTCGAGTATGATGAGGGCTGCCTCTCGGTGCCCGGATTCTATGAAACCGTGGAACGCCCCGAGCACATTAGCGTGACTGCGCTTGACCGCGATGGTAAATCCTTCACCATCAAGCCTGATGGTCTCTTGGCGGTGTGTATTCAGCACGAACTGGATCACCTCAATGGTAAGTTGTTTGTGGATTATATTTCCTCATTCAAACGCACCCGCATTCGCAAAAAGCTCGAAAAGAAACATAAAGAAGAGGCGCGTTAAGCGCCTTTTTGTTTATCTCCGAGATAAAAATTTTAAGAAGGTAGCCGTCATCCCGTAGGGATCCAGAGTCTTTTGTTTTTAAAGTCACTGGATCCCTACGGGATGACGACTCCCAAATAAATGACTCTCTCTTAATCACTGATACCCAAAAAATTTCATGTCCGACACCCCTTTAAACATCATCTTCGCCGGCACCCCAGAATTCGCCGCCGAGCACCTAAAAGCCTTAATCGGCAGCCGTCACAAGGTGATTGCGGTTTACTCGCAACCCGATCGCCCCGCTGGGCGCGGTAAAAAACTCACCGCGAGCCCCGTAAAAGAGGTGGCCTTAGCGCACGATATTCCAGTTTATCAACCGCTCAACTTTAAAAGCGATGAAGCCAAAGCTGAACTGACTGCGCTGAACGCGGATTTAATGGTAGTAGTTGCTTATGGTTTGATTCTGCCCAAAGCCGTTTTAGATGCCCCACGCCTTGGCTGTATTAATGTTCACGCCTCAATTCTGCCACGTTGGCGCGGTGCAGCACCTATTCAACGCGCCATTGAAGCAGGCGATAGCGAAACCGGTGTAACCCTAATGCAGATGGATGTCGGCCTAGATACTGGTGATATGCTCATCAAAGCCTTTTGCCCGATTTTAGCCACTGATACCGGCGGAATTCTGCATGATCGACTCTTAACGATTGGAGCACCGGCATTGCTGGAAGCTCTGGAGCAAATCCAATCCGGCCAGACCAAGCCTATCAAACAAGATGATTCGCTCAGCAACTACGCACCCAAACTCCACAAAGAAGAAGCTGCACTGAATTGGCAGCTATCGGCTATTGAGCTCGAACGAAAAGTCCGCGCCTTCAATCCCTTTCCGGTAGCACACACCAAACCAGCGGGCACTGGCGATGATGCGCGTATTCGCGTGTGGATGGCAAAAGCCGTGGACAAAACCAGCTATGCACAGCTTGGCAGCATTACCCACATTGACGATCAAGGTGTATGGGTGGCCTGCAGTCACGGTCAACTTATTCTCGAAAACATCCAATTATCGGGCAAAAAAGCGCTTAACGTCGGCGAAATACTGCGTGGCCACCCTGATTTATTTAAGGTTGGCGATGTATTTGAGCAACCCCAGCAGGAGCAAATACAGTGATCAGCGTTCGCGCCGCCGCCGCGCAAGTATTGGCAAAAATCCTTCAAGGGCAAGGTTCGCTGTCGAGCTTGCTACCTGCAATCCAAGCTCAAGTTGCCGAGCAAGATCGCTCACTTCTACAAGAATTATGTTTCGGCACTTGTCGCTACCAACCGCAACTGAGCGCCTATGTAGAATGCTTAGTCGATAAACCGCTACGCGCTAAAGATAGCGATATTCAAGCACTGCTGCTGCTTGGGCTCTATCAACTGCTACATACTCGCATTCCAGATCATGCCGCGCTCGGCGAAACCGTAGAAGTGACGCGTTTTTTGAAAAAGCCTTGGGCGACCAGTTTGGTGAATGGCGTGCTGCGCAAGTTTCAGCGCGATAAAAGCAAATTAGATAAGCTGCTAGCGCAAAATTATTCCTTTCAAACCAACCACCCTGCGTGGATTGAAGCCACATTGCGAAAAAATTGGCCAAATCAACTTGACCAAATCATCGCCGCAAACAACAGCCATCCTCCGTTTACGCTGCGCATTAACACCCAGAAAATCAGTCGCACTGAGTATTTGGCATTGCTACAAGATTTGGAAATAAACGCGACGGTAACGCCATTTAGCCCCTATGGAATTACCCTAGAACACGCCTGCGACCCACGAAAACTCCCCTTGTTTAGTGAAGGCTGGATTAGCGTTCAGGACGAAGCCGCGCAACTAAGCGCCGATTTGCTGCAATTATCGCCCAAAATGAGGGTATTAGACGCATGCTGCGCGCCGGGCGGAAAAACTGGCCATATGCTAGAAGTGGAGCCTAGCCTGCAAGTAACTGCGCTGGATGCCGACGAACGCCGCCTAGGCCGCGTTCGCGAAAACCTGAACCGACTAGGTGTAACCGCCAATGTGATGTGTGGCGATGGCACTAAAACCGACTGGTGGGACGGCGAACTCTTCGACCGAATTTTGCTGGACGCCCCCTGTTCAGCAACCGGCATTATTCGCCGCCACCCCGATATCAAAGTGCTGCGAACACCCGAGGAGCTGGACAATCTCGGCGAACTGCAAGTCAAACTGCTCAAAAATCTTTGGTCGCTGCTAAAGCCCGGCGGCATTCTGGTGTACGCCACTTGCTCGGTAATGCCGAAAGAAAACACCCAAGTCATTGAAAACTTTTTGAAACGCCACAAAGACGCTACCTGTGATTTATTGGACGTAGAATGGGGAATTACACAAGCTTACGGCAGACAGTTGCTACCGTCAGAAGAAGGGCATGATGGGTTTTATTACGCGCGTTTAAGCAAGACGTAAACTGCGTTATTGACTAATCTAACTCTAAAAAAGGCCGATAAACGCAAATTTATCGGCCTTTCAGGTTTTACGAATTAAAAATTATTTCTTAACCGGTAAGTGCTTATCCAAAAAGCTGTCGATCGCTTTAAAAGTCGCTATACGGTTTTCATTATTCGTTAAATAATGATCCTCATTTGGCAACTCAAGATAAGTAACATTCTTGCCTGCTTTCAGCAAAGCATCGCGCATTTGTGTGCTGTGCTTAACGGGCACTTGGCGATCATCATCGCCATGCACCAAGAGAACAGGCACTTTAATTTTATCGGCATAGTTAACTGGTGAAATTTCTTTGAGGTGTTTGTTATCGTTGCCAATTTGCTCGTCAACGACATTGTATGAACTAAAATTGTTACGATTATCTTTTACCAGTTCAAACACATTACTTACGCCCGCAAAACTGACAGCAAACTTATAAAGATCGGGCGTTTTAACAACTCCCATAAGTGCAGCGTAACCGCCATAACTTGCGCCTAAAATACCAATAGAGTGTTCGTCTGCAATGCCATCTGCGATCAATTTTCGTGCGCCATCTTCAATATCGTTTTGCATTTCCATGCCCCAGTTTTTTAAACCGGCATTACGGAAATCTAAGCCTTGTCCAGCGGAGCCACGGAAGTTCATTTGTAATACAGCATAGCCTTTATCGGCCAAATATTGAGTCCAATAATCGAAACTATCATCGTCACGAGCAATAGGCCCACCATGAGGAAATATAATCGTGGGTAGTTTTTTCCCTGTTGAATTTTTCGGTACTGTTAAATAGGCTTCAATCGCCAAGCCGTCACGTGCTTTATAATCAAAACGCTTGGTGGGAGACATTAAGGCTGCATCCAATTGCTTGTAACGGTAAGCAACTGCATTTAATTTAATAGGGTTGCGGTGCCCAATGTAATAAGTACCAGAGTCTGTATCACTGCTAGAAAACACCAGAAAAGTCTGCATGTCTTTGGAAAAGCCAGTTATAAAGTTTTTGTTGTTAGGAATTGCTTTATCGATGCTGGCTTGTAATTTTTTCAATTCAGGATCAAAAAAAGTAAAACCGCCCTTAGTGGAGTAAGTAATGCCAATCACATCGTTCGTACTAGGCGAATAAACCAAACCGCCATTAACATCGTAAACCGGATCTGCAAATACCAATTCGCGAGTCATATTTTTGTCCGTAAGATTAATTTTGAAAATAGCCAAACGTTTTTCATGATACGCACGGATATACAAAATATTGGGATCCAGCCCAAAGCCCAGCGGCATCACCTCTTCTTCAGAAAATATTTTATAGGGCCAAAATGCCTGCCACTTATCTTCCGGTGATTTCTTTAACACCGTTTTTCTGGTTCCCTCGTCGTCTATGAAAAGGCCAGCGCGAACCCGATGTTGTTGGTCGGTCCACCATTTATAAACATGATCTTCTGAATCCTGGTACGAACGAATGGTTTGATCGCGGAAGTTAACTTTATAAACTCCGATGTAAGACCGAACTCCCATTGCTAAGGATTGATTGGTGGGCAATTCCATTAAAATGTGATCAGGATCATTGGGTAAGCTATCGACAACATCATCTTGAGACGTGGGCATGAATGTGTATTTTTTAAGGAAGGCTGCTGAAAAAGGAGTCAGCACTTGGTCTTTTTCTAAATCGATAATCATTAAACGCGTTTCACGGGTTTTATCCAGAATGCGCGCAAAGCCTAACCAAGTATCGCGCTTGCTGGGGTAGACGGTTCCCACGAGTAAGGTCTTTTCATCTTTCCACGATACCCAACCGATATCGTATTTTTTATTGTCGGTGAACAGTACTAATTTATTTTTCCCAGATTTTAAATGGGTAACTTGAACAGCTGTACCTTTTGTATTTTCTACACTCACACGAATGACAGATGATAGTTGCTCACCACTCGGAGAAAGCTCTAATTTTGAGACATCAGGCAAACTGGCAAATGATTCTACGGGAAGGGCCAGCGTGGGCATGGAGTAACAGAGACAAAAAAACAGCAGTGAACAAATGTATTTACACATTCCAAAACTCCTTGTGAAAATTTAGGTTTTTATCTTTATTGGACGCACCCCAACAGGTTTCCCTGTTGGGCACTGAAAGTCAAATCACCATCACCCCATCCGCTTCAATTAGTGACGCACGGGGTAGTTGATTAATACCGATCGCAGCACGAGCTGGGTAGGGCTCGTGAAAGTATTGTCCCATCACTTCATTAACTACCGGAAAATTGGCCAAATCGGTCAAATAAATATTCAACTTCACGATATCGCGCAAATCGCCACCTGCAGCTTGGCATACAGCCTGTAAGTTTTTAAAGACCTGATGCGCTTGCGCTGCAAAATCGCCATCCACTAATTGCATAGTGACCGGATCGAGCGGGATTTGGCCGGATAAGTACACGGTGTTATTCACTTTTACCGCTTGCGAATAGGTGCCTATGGCGGCGGGGGCGTTGTCACTATGGATAATGGCTTTATTGGTCATGGTGTTCCTTAATCGTACTAAATGTAGGGGTAATCAAGGGGTTTGAGTATAGAGAAGCTAGGCTATTAGGGCTAGGGGCAGTTTTAGCACCCAAAACACCTGCGAGCCTAGGCGATACGCGATATTATGGGCGCCCGCGCTCCTAGCAGTGTTCAGATTGCGTTCATTGTGATCGCCCTATAGTCTGCTTGAAGCTCTTCTGCATGCAATGAGCTTCACTGCTGCGGTTTTACGAAATATTCTTCTCTGCGTTCAATGTGTTTAACAGGATTATCATGACCTACGCCAAAAGATTAGCCGCTCCACTCTTCTCTCTCGGGTTGTTGTCCGTTTGCGCCTCGGTATTTGCCGATGACAAGCAAACCAATTTCGCGAGCGATTTTGAAGGCGAGCCACAAAAATGGGCACTGGTATACGGTGCCGAACTGGATGCCACCCAAGCGCATTCAGGCACTAACTCCATTAAAGTTGAAAACGAAGCTTCCATTCGCACCAAGAGCATGGTTGCTGAATCTGGCACTATGGAAATCTGGCTGCGCACCTCCACGCCTGTTACCAACTACAAGATTAAAGTCTTGGTAAACAGCTCCTTGAGCAATGATGCTGGCTGGGTGCAAGTAGGTATGCTGGAAGGCACACACCCCAATACTGACTACCACGCCAAACGTGTATCTGTGGATGACCCGGGCAAAAAATATATTCGTTTAGATATAGAGTCTGTTGGCGGCACATTAAACATTGATGATATTTCTTTGGACAAAATTCTCTTGAGCACCGCGCTGCAAAAAAACCAGCAACAAGTGTTCGATGAAGTCATGGGCAAGTTGCGCGATGACCAAAGCTATCAAGTACAAACCGATGCCTTAAAAAAACTCGGTGACACCTACACTTCACAAATTGAAACTCAACGTCAATACATTGAATACTCAAACGGCATTTACTCCACTATTTCGCTGGTACTCGCTACGTCAGAGCGCAGCAAAATGGCTAACCCTCTGGGCTATGTAACCTTTAAACGTGTTATTGATGATGTGAAAAAAGTCTCGTCGCCTATTCAAAAAACCCGTTTGGATTCGTTAATTCGCCCCTTTGGGGATATTGCGACTGCCTCGTTGAATATTGTAACTGCAGGTGCTTTTACCGCGTTTGCGGAGCCCTTTAAATCCATTGTTGCCACCACCTTTGAAAAATCGTCTTACGAGAATGCTGGTGTTAGCAAAGATGCACAAAAATTTGCAGAAAAGAATGGCTTAAACACCTATCAAACCGCTGAAAAATTCTTGGGCGAAATTGAAAAAGAATTAGCCAAAGCCAATGGCTTGGATAAAGACTTGGCGGATATTCAAGCCGACGTAGATAGATTCCGTAAAGATTTGAGCAAGCACTTAAAAGACTATTTAATTTACGGTGGCCAAGATAAGCAATCTGAAAACTTTAACCGCGTCATGAGCAAAGACGACCAAGTTCGTACGGCTGCGTTAAAAGTCATTAACGAAGGCTTTGCGAAGCAAGCAGAGGCGGTGCAAACGCGCTCAACCTCAAACGCGCAACTGGTTCAATTTATGTTGAAAGCGAACAGTAATATTGATGAGCTGCAAGAATATAAAGAGCGTTTTAATCAAATTACGTCGGCGATGATTACCTTCTACGATAAGTTTGATAAGTCTATTGCACCGGATCAAAACCCCTTCAGCAATGCCGATGACCGCAAAGCCTGGGAAATGCACGCAACCAAAACGCGCAATTATATTCAACAATCGAAAGAAGCTTTTAAGAAAGCCTATTTGTAATTGCCGCTCCAAAAAAAGGCCTGCAGAAATGCAGGCCGTGTCAAACCCCTAGGGGCATTTAGTACCCACTTTACGATTTCCCGCTAAGTGACTAGATCACACCCACTCTCCTATTACACTGCTGACCCACCCCTGTCTCCCTTTATTAAGCATGGGGAATAACTATCACTGTTCTATTTTGAAAAGAACATCAGCGTGGATTAAGCACATGATTCAGACTATCCAACTCGGTGACGCGGAAGCGACGCTGGCCATAAACACCATTCGCAGCGAATTAATTGCGCGCGGTAAAACAGCCTCTATCGCCGTTGGTGATCGCCATGGTGAGCTTATTGCTGTCCTCAAAATGGACGGTGCCCCCATGAACTCGGTCGTAGTTGCCACCAATAAGGTTTTCACATCTGCTAGAACCGGTGGCGAGAGCGGAAATGTAGGGCGCAATTCTATAAAAGAGGGCTGGGATTTAGCGAATTTTGGCGATTCACGTTACATAGGTTGGGAAGGCGGTGCAGCCGTTAAATTTCAAGGTCAAGTTGTAGGTGCTGTGGCCGTGAGCGGTCTTACTGGCGAAGAGGATCTGGAACTCGCGAAACTTGGCATAAGCGCCATTTTAGCCAATGCGGAGGCCGCCCTATAATGTCCCCACGCAGCCAACTCACTCTCAAAGGGCCGGATTTTTCACGGGTAATTGCAGGTTTATGGCGTATTGGCGACTGGAATATGAACGCCCAACAACGCCTTGGTTTTACTGAGCAGTGCCTTGAACTGGGCGTTACCAGTTTCGATCAGGCGGATATTTACGGAAATTATCAAGCGGAAGCCATGTTTGGTGAGGCCTTAGCCTTGAAGCCATCCTTGCGCAGCCAAATTGAAATTATCAGCAAATGCGGCATTAAACTCATTTCAGAACATCGCCCTGAACATAGTTTGAAATATTACGACACCTGCGCTGACCATATACTGACTTCGGTAGATACGTCCTTAAAAAATATGCGCACGGATTATCTGGATCTGCTGCTAATTCATAGGCCTGATCCCTTAATGCGCTTTGATGAAATAGCGCATACGTTTTCTGTGCTGAAACAAGCGGGTAAGGTACGCCGTTTTGGTGTATCCAACTTTAGCAGACATCAATTCGAGTGCCTTCATCATCGCTTTCCGCTGGTGACGAATCAAGTTGAATTCTCACCCATGCATACCGCCCCCATGTTTGATGAAACCTTCGATGGCTTACAAAACGTGGGGGTAGCCCCAATGATTTGGTCGCCTTTAGCGGGTGGGCAACTCTTCACATCAAAAGATGAAAAAGCACTTCGCATAAAAGCGGTCATTAACAATATTGCAGATGATTTAAGAGTGCCTTTTGCAAGTGTGGTTTATGCGTGGATTATGCATCTACCATCACAGCCTTTAGTACTAACCGGAAGCGGTAGGATAGAAGCCGTTGCAGATGCGGTTAAAGCAACCACTTTTACCTTAAGTAAAATTCAATGGTTTAGTATTTTGGCGGCTATTACTGGCCATGAAGTTGCTTAACGAACAAGGTACCTAGATGTGTTGGCCCGCTCTTTTAGCGGGCTTTTGCTGTTAATCCGCAACTTCACTCTTATGCGTTTGAGCGTTAAGCCGACGATATTCTGTTGGTGTGCAGCCTACAACTTTCTTAAAGAAGCGTTGAAATGCAGACTGACTGTTAAACCCAGATTTATAGATAATATCTAAAATAGAGACATCTTCAAATTCTGGCGCAATCAACATTCGCTTAGCCTCCTCCAAGCGTAAGCCATTAATAAATTCAAAAAAATTTAATTTGTAATGAAGATTTACCACTAAAGAAACATCTTTAGGTTTTAAACCTGCCAACTCAGAAAATCGCTCCAAGTTAATATTATTCTCCATATGGAGCTTTCTTTCCTGAACAGCTTTTTCGAGCATTTCAATTTTTTTAGGGTCTAGCACCTGCTCAGTTGGCTTTACTATTTCTGGCTGGGTTAGGTTTAACAAATCACGAGCATTCTTTAATCCAAGAACAAATAATCCATTTACCTGCAACACAATGAGAAAGTCTTCGGTATCGCCCATAAGATCATTTACATCTTGGCTTAAAAAGGGGCCAACAAAATAGCCAATGCAAGCCCACAGCCAATGTAGAAAAAACCCAAGCAACACCAAATAGCTCAGCTTTATTTCAAAGGTGCTCAGTGATGAGTACAGGTGTTGGTATTTTCGTGGTAATTGATAGACCGCGTAAAAACATGCAAATACATAAATTAATGGTGAAACACGCACCAGTACCCAGCAAAGCTCAGCAGCCTTTTTCTCATGGCCAGGTAAAATACTCGTAGGTACCCAGTCAGCGCCATTAATACCAAACAGCACTATGACTAAGGCTGCAAGTAAAGCAGGCACTAGGTGTATCAGATTGTATGCTCGGCGCATGTTTATATGCTCCGTTAAGGAGCGCAAATAGAAATACAAACAGGGCCCCTGCAACAGAATGCAAGATGAAAGTAATAGTGGCGTAATAAGCGTGTGATTAATAAATGAAGTTTGTAGCGCGGGATTCCAAATGAATAAAGTAGCTGCCACCCAACCCGCCACAAGGAAAAAAAAGATAGAGAGTAAATAGCGCGATTGCACGCGTTTAGACGGAAGCACTCGCAATAGAACGCCTAAAAAAAGACACTCTACAAATGTGAGCACCAGTGTCATGTCATGGAAATTCAGAAAGTCTGATCGCATTATTATTGTATTCCTGAGTCAACATAGTTTTGGCAGTTGTTTTGGCAAGTAAAGTCTAGCAAACTAATTTGTTTATACACAACGGATTAATACTCGGCATACAGCCCAAGCTCATTTAAATTTTTATTGGTTAGCTAGGCGATAAATCAGATTTTTCGAAGCTCAACGTGCTGTTTCAGCATGAATTGTTACCCCGCTTCCCAATCACTCGCATGTTAAGCTACCCACTTTGCTTTCTATTGCAAGACGACTAGCCTCCTACCTGCATAAATATCAATATCAATTGATTTGTAATCAACAACTAAGCATCGTGAGTCTGAATTTCTATGCGAGTGAAATATACAACCTTATTTTTATCGCTTTTATTTATTGTCGTAAATTGCGCAGAAGCTGGTAAGCCGACGAATGAAACTAAAGCGATTAATAGCCTATTGTCAAAAATGACCCTAGAAGAAAAAGTGGGGCAGATGACCAATTTGACGCTAGAAGCTGTATCAAATAAGAATGATGACTTTGTTACCTTAGATATGGCCAAGTTGCGTAATGCGATTGTGACGCACAATGTAGGCTCAGTTCAAAATGCAATTACCCATGCTTACACCTTACAAGAATGGCATTACATCACTAACACCATTCAAGATGTAGCATTAAAGGAAACACGCTTAAAAATTCCAAATCTTTACGAGATTGATGCGGTACACGGTGCTAATAACACCATTGGCTCTACCCTATTCCCCCATAATCTTGCCTTAGCGGCAACGCGCAATCCTGAACTCGCAAGAATTGCCGCTGAAATTACGGCTAAGGAAGTGCGGGCATCGGGAATACGTTTAGACTTTTCGCCCGTGTTGGATGTTGGCAGACAACCCTTATGGCCGCGCTTTCCAGAAACATTTGGTGAAGACGTACATCTTGTTAAAACCATGGGTGTTGCCTCTATCAAAGGCTATGAAGGCAAGAGCTTGAGAGATGTGAATAGTGTTGCATCTTCAATGAAACATTTTATTGGTTACTCGGCACCTGCAGATGGCAAAGACCGTACGCCCGCTTATATTCCTGAGATCAACCTCCGTGAATATTATTTGCCACCCTTTAAAGCGGCTATAGCCGCTGGCGCTCGTACATTAATGGTAAATTCTGGCGATGTTAATGGCACCCCCTTACACGCCAGTAAATATTACCTAACCGATGTGTTACGCAATGAATTGGGTTTTAAAGGCGTGATTACCAGTGATTGGGAAGACATTAAAAAATTGCACGAACGCCATAAAGTTGCAGCGTCTAATAAGGAAGCCGCATTGCTCGCTGTTAATGCAGGAATTGATTTAGTGATAGTGCCGCTAGACTTTAGCTTTTATGACGACCTTATCGCACTGGTTAAAGAAAAAAGGATCAGTGAAAAACGTATCGATGAATCCGTAAGACGTATTCTCCAATTAAAATACGATTTAGGTTATTTTGAAACTCCCTACCTAGAACCAGAGGCTGTTAAGAATTTTGCGCGTCCAGAATATAAAGAAGCAGCATTGAACGCTGCAAGAGAATCTGTCGTGCTGCTTAAAAATTTCAACAAACTTTTACCTTTAACAAAAAATAAAAAGTATTTAGTGGTTGGCCCCAGCGCCAATTCCCTTACATCGCTTCATGGCTGCTGGTCATATACGTGGCAGGGAACTGAAAGCAAATATTTTGCAAATGATACCTTAACCATTTTGCAAGCCATTAAAGCTAAAGCAGGTGAAACCAATGTCACCTATGTTCAAGGTACAGATTTCAACACTACCAATATCAATATTGATGACGCAGTAAAAGCGGCAAAAAATGTAGATGTGGTGATTGTTGCTTTAGGCGAGGACGCCTATGCAGAAACTGTCGGCAACATCAAAGATTTGGAATTGCCGGAAATACAACAGCAATTGGTAAAAGAGCTCGCTGCTGCTGGTAAGCCAATTGTCATGGTTCTCTCTGAAGGCCGCCCTCGCATTATTCGTAAAATAGAACCCAATGCACAATCCATTGTGTTAGCTAATTGGGCTGGATCTCAAGCAGCGCCAGCGATTGCAGATGTACTCTTTGGCGACTACAACCCTGATGGTATTTTGCCCTACACCTACCCAAGATTTAGTGGCGAGCTCGTCACCTACGATCATAAATTATTAAATGAAGCGGTAGAAATTAACGCTCCCGTGTATAAATATGAATTCGCATTTAGCCCGCAATTTCCGTTTGGACATGGCCTCAGTTATACAACGTTTGAGTACAGTAATTTAACGTTAAGCACTAAAAAATTAGTGGGCGATGGGCATCTAAGGGTGGAAGTCACACTGAAAAACACCGGCGAAGTATCAGGCAAGCATACCGTGGAGCTGTATAGCAGCGATCTTTACGCTTCTATTGTTCCCTCTGTAAAAAGACTGCGGAAATATCAAAAAATTGCTTTAGCTCCGGGCGAATCACAAACACTTGTGTTTGAACTGAACAAATCCGATTTGGCCTTCGTTAACGAACAACTCACAACCGTGACTGAAGATGGTGACTTTGAAATTAGCATTGGCACATTAAAAGAAACCTTCAATTATTTAAATAAATAGCTATTAGGCTAACATAGCAGCGTACAGAACTTTCTCTCTGAAAATTTCTGTACGCTCAGACTTTAATTCTTGCTTTGGACAAGTCATATGCAGCATGTAAAGATAATAAGCATAACGAAATTCAGCCTGTATTTTACAAAAAAATGCACTACCCAATTATCTTCTTTCTTTATTACTTTGCTCCTAATGCTGTACTCAAGCCATGGCTGGAGTGAAACCGCGAAGCCTAAAGCCTTACTTAAGCCAACAACAGTATCCCACGTAAGCTTATCTATGACGAAACCTGAAAGCTGGGTTGTTGATACTGTGCACTTGGGAAATCGTCAACTTACTATTGATGCGAATACTGATGAGCAAGCCGCCGTCATCACGCCGTTATGGTCTAGTAAGGATATTGATTCAAAGGAGCTTGGGGTTAGCAATGTTAACACTAGCAAATTACATATTTATCAGCTGATTTCCGCATCGGATTGTTCTCAGTCAGAATCCTATTTTGAAATCCAGATTCCTAGTGCTTACGTTACCGAAGGGAAAATGGAATTTGTTTTTTCATTGCAAGCGGGCGAAAAAGGAGACTATATGTTTAATGGTCGAAAATTTACCATGGCAGATTTTAAAGACAATGGAGCCAGCTATAAAAAACTAGTCGTCAAAGCAGTAGATTTTAATGAACCGCTGGATAAACTCCGGGCAATTGAGAGAGTTAATTTTGTTCTTCACCGAAACGGATCCAATATTTCACTCCCTATTAAAATTAGACGCGTTTCAATCCATTTTAATAACGACAAAATAACGCCGATTTTGCCTGATATAAAAGTTAAAAACCCAAATTCATTTTATAACTTTAAGTACGACACACAAACAGCAATTGATGGCATTTTTGCTAGGGTATCCAGCGAAGATTTAGATATTGCCCGAACCTTTAATCACTCCAAAAAGGCCATGACACTCACACCGCAATGGGGGCCACAGACGTTACCTAATGGACATTCAGGAAAAGTAACCCTGGTCCAAGCGCTCGGTTCCATTCATGACTTTGAACGCTTTGAAGTTCAGTATCTTCTCAATATTCCTAAAGCCTATTTCGTTGAAGGAAAGCTGGATGTCTATTTATTTATTCAAGCAGGAGCAACAGGTTATGGCCGCTGGAGTGGCTCGCAACGCAGCTTGGCCTCCTTCAAAGATAAAGCAGGTCAAGATGTGTTGCTCACATTAACGGAAGAAGATTTTAAGCATCATGGAAAGAAGAGAAACCAAATTGAGTTTGTAGGTTTACAACTAAACCCACATGGCTCAACCACTCTAGAACCTATAACGCTTAAAAGTATTACCGTAAAGTTGCCCGAATAAACATTCAGCTTCGGCCGAATAAAGTTTCAGTTCTTACATAGTAATAATAATGTACATGGCGAAAATTACCTTAAACAGGAGGTTAGTGATGACTGCATATCGACATATCCCATTCATAGTATTTATGGGATTTTCCGTAGGTATTTTATATGCCTGCAATGTTTCCCCTAAAAAAATATCCTTGACTAGCACATCGAGCTATCCATGTATTCCATTTCATGACTCAGTTGTCAAAAATCTAACGCAGACTATTCCCGGTAGAATTCAAAACGAATATTACGATGTCATGGATATATCTGATAGTGAAAAACAGTCGGGCAAGGCAGAGGGAATTTGTTATCACGATGATGACAATATCAATAGCGGTAGTGGCAAACTTAATAAAACCGGCACCTATTTAAAAGAATTTAGAATGTTTGAAAGCCCAGATATTTCCTATACCAAATTTAATAACCCCGATGTACCGGTGGACGACACAGTTTATAACTTTGTTCCTACAGAAAATAACTCACTTTATTTGGGCTGGATTTCTCCTGGAGAGTGGGTCAACTACACAGTAACCGTAAAGAAAGCCGGTTATTACTCAATTACAACTATGTATACCTCAAAATTGGGCGGCTATATTTCATTTGAAGTTGACAATAAAGATATTAGCGGGCCTTTACACTTACCCATAACCTATAACGCAGCTGATCCTATTGAATGGCGACAAGCTCATCACTGGAACAAGGTATCAAAACTCGGAAAGATGTATTTGAAGTCAGGCAAACAAGTTATAAAACTACACTTTTGAGGCCAGCCCGTTATGAATTTTGATTACATGGATTTTGAAGCAATTTAATGGTTTTTCTTTTTGTCATAGCAGTTATTTTTTGTGTTACCCCGATTCACACCGGTCATTTTTAGTTGGCATTTCACTGCCCACTTTACTGAAAAATGCCAAATGACTAGAGCCTTTTTGTAACTCACATATAGTTTCACATGACCGATCTTAAGGTTCTTTTGAACCTATCCATTCACCTATGGAAGGGTGAATGGAATTTTTTTTAAAAATTTACATCGGTTATTGCCTAGTGTGAGGCGAACATATTTTTTTGGCTGACTTAAAACATAATTCTGGTCAGTCAATTAAAGAGCCCCCAACCAAAAGGGGCGAGGCTGCGTACTTAAATAAACACGTAAGTACGCGTTCTGTTGTATCGGAAACAATAACTTCTAATGATTTAAGGAGTACTCCATGCGTAAAACATTACCATTTAACAAAACAGCTCTCGCAGCATTAATAGCATCCATGAGTTTTAATAATTTCGCAGTGGCTCAAGACGAGTCTGAAGAAATTGTTATTACAGGTATCAAAGCTTCGTTAACACGAGCAATGGATATCAAACGCGATGCAGTAGGTGTAGTTGATGCTATCTCTTCAGAAGATATGGGTAAGATGCCCGATTCAAACCTTGCTGAATCCCTCCAACGTATTACCGGCGTATCCATAGATCGCGCTAACGGCGAAGGTAGTAAAGTTACCGTTCGTGGTTTTGGCCCAGACTTTAACTTGGTAACCTTAAACGGTCGTGCCGCTGCATCGGCGTCGTTTGATTCGCGCTCGTTCGATTTTGGAAATCTTGCATCTGAAGGCGTAAGCGGCCTAGAGGTTTACAAAACTGGGCGCGCTAATATAGCAAGTGGCGGTATTGGTGCTTCAATCAATATTAAAACCTTGCGTCCTTTGGATAAAACCGGGTTTCATGCAAGCATCGGTGGAAAACTTTTAAATGATACAAGCAACCGTACTGGCGATGACTTTACGCCAGAAGTATCGGGCATTATTAGCAACACCTTTGCAGATGACACTATTGGTGTAGCCTTAAGCGGAAGCTACCAAAAACGCGATAGCGGTACAACAGGCGCTTATATTAACGAGTGGAATGTAAGAACATTAAAATCGGTTAATGATTTAAAAGTGCTGCCAGGTGCGCTCATTGAGAACGGCCCTGCTGTAGGTGGCCAATATACCCTGCCCAGCGATTTGCGTTACACCTTGGGCGACCAAGAGCGTGAGCGTACTAATGGTCAATTAACGCTGCAATTCAAACCCGCTGAAAAAATCACAGCAACCTTAGATTACACTTACTCAACAAATGATTGGTCGCAAGAACGTATAGAGCAAACCTTATGGTTTGTAGATACACGCTCTCATATTGTGTTCGACAACAATCCTATTAAATCACCGCTGATTTATTCTGAGTGGGTACCCAATCCAAAAGACTTGAGTTTTGCTCGTCAAGTTCAGGGTAGCAAGCAAGAAAATAATGCTGTTGGTCTTAATATAAGTTTTGATGTTACAGATGATTTAAATCTGACCTTAGATCTTAGTAATTCCAAAGCATCCTTGGACCCACATGACCCGCGCGCAAGTAATTTAAATATTACCGGTGCATTAGGCAACATAGTTAAAGAACAATCCGTTAACTTTAATGCTGCACTACCCACCATGTACGTAAAACTGGATGATAGTAAGAACGGTGCCAACAACAATGGAAAGTTTGACGTAGGTGATGTGACTAGTTCTCGTGCCAACGCTCAAAAACAAATTGCTGATGATGAAGTGACACAAATGCGTTTAGATGGCGTTTGGAAATTTAATGACAACGCGCTCAAATTTGGTATTGAAAGCCGTGAAAATGATTATCTCGGCCTCGAGTATCAAAATAATGATATGTCGATGGGTGACTGGAGCGGTGCTAACCCTGCTTTAGTTCCAGATAGTTTTTATACCCCGCGCAATTTCTTAACTGAATTCGACGGTTACGATACCACTGGCTCTTGGGCAGGCGGTATGGACTACGACATTGAAGAGTTTGCAAAATGGTCTGAAGCAGAAGCTGCTAAAGGCACACCTGGCTTCTTTGGAACCGTGAACGGCAGATGGCAAGTTAAACCTGATCCAACCACCTACCGTGCAATTAATGAAAAAGTACAAGCAGCTTACGCACAATTTGAAATGCCCGGTGAATTAGGTGGTAAGTCTTATCACTTGTTAGCGGGTGTGCGTTATGAAAAAACCGATGTTACAGCAGGTACTTTAGCAAATCCGCCCACTCAAATTCGGTGGACCGGTGATAATGACTTCCAAACTGACATGGGTAGCAATCAAGTTAGCCAATCAAGAGAAGCGAGCTACAGCCATGTATTACCTAACATCGATTTTGATATTGACTTAAGTGATGATTTAAAAGGTCGTTTGTCTGTAAGCAAAACAATTGCTAGAGCAAATTACGGCTTATTGAAAGCAGATACTTCTGTAGGCGGCAATATTCAATATGATGGAACAGGTCGTCAAGGTAGTGCCGGTAACCCAGGATTGCTTCCATTAGAATCCAAGAACTTTGACGCATCTCTTGAGTGGTATTATTCAGACTCAAGCTATGTCTCTTTAGGCTATTACCGCAAAGATGTTGATAAGTTCAACAGCACTGGCGCAGTTCCTGTGACTGGTTTGTTTGGATTGCGCGATATTACGCAAGGCCCACGTGCACAAGCGGCTAAAGCACAACTTGTTGCTGCTGGAAACGCTAATCCATCTGTTCAACAAATTTACAGCCAGTTCGCCAAAAATGAAGGCCAAGTTAATGCTGATGGTTCAGGCAAAGAAAATGCTAACCTTCTACCTAACTCTACCGACCCACTGGTTAATTGGATGATTGATACTCCTGTTAACAATAAGTCTGGCGTTATTGACGGCTTTGAATTTGCCGTTCAACACATGTTTGGTGAATCTGGTTTTGGTATGCAAGCAAACTACACCACCGTTAATGGTGACGTAGGTTATGACAATACCAAATCAGGTGTAGCGCAATTTGCTCTGACTGGCCTCAGCGATACATCAAACGTTGTAGCGTTTTATGAGAAGGATGGTTTATCTGCTCGTGTTGCTTACAACTGGCGTGATAAGTTCCTCTACACCACCAATGCCGGAAAAAATGAGCCTGGCAATACAGCATCCTATGAATCATTCGATGCCAATATAAGTTATGAACTGAATGAGAATTTAACCATTTCTCTTGAAGGTCTTAACTTAATGGGTGCAGACAAACGCAACTTTGCGCGTGCTTATAGTCAATTGTGGAGCTTAGAAGTCTTGAGCCCACGTTATACATTAGGTGCTCGTTATACTTTCTAAGTATTAAAAGATTGTGTGATGCTTAACAAAAAAGCCGCTAATTTTTAGCGGCTTTTTTGTATTCATAAAAATTGATGTACTTCTTTTTTGTAATTACATTTTTAAATTTCGTTACTGTCTTATCACTCGTTAATAGGTTTACCAATAGTCGCTAATATTCCACCGTCTACATAAACGATTTGGCCGGTGACAAAATCGCTCGCTTTTGACGCAAGAAAAATGGTAGCGCCTTGCAAATCATCTGGGTCGCCCCATTTGCCTGCCGGTGTGCGGTTGATAATAAAATCGTTGAAGGGATGGCCATCCACACGGATCGCTTCGGTTTGGCTGGTAGCAAAATAACCGGGGCCAATGCCGTTAACTTGCACATTGTATTTTGCCCATTCGGTGGCCATGTTTTTGGTGAGCATTTTTAATCCGCCTTTAGCAGCGGCGTATGCGCCTACTGAATTGCGGCCTAATTCACTCATCATGGAACAGATGTTAATAATTTTCCCTTGGCGACGCTCAACCATTTTGCGCGCAATGGGGCGCGTCATAGTAAACACGCCCGTTAAATCAATTTTGATCACTTCTTCAAAATCTTCCAGCGTCATTTCTAGCAGTGGAGTGCGTTTAATAATGCCGGCATTGTTGATAAGAATATCGATAGGGCCGTGATCTTGTTCAATTTGATCAACAGCCGCAATCACTTGAGCTTCTTCGGTTACGTTAAATTTGTAACCAAAGGCCTTAAAACCTTTTGCGCGATATTCGTTAACGGCATTGTCTATTTTTTCTTGCGACGAATTGCCGTTAATAATTAAGGTTGCGCCAGCGCTCGCAAGGCCGGAGGCCATTGCCATACCTAGGCCGTGAGTTGCACCTGTAACGACGGCCACTTTTCCGGTTAAATCAAACAGTGAATGATTCATTATTACTTCACCTCGCTTGGCTTATGGAAATCCATATCGGTGTAGTCGTGGTTCTCGCCCGCCATACCCCAAATAAAGGTGTAGTTCGCGGTGCCCACACCTGAGTGCATTGACCAAGGTGGTGATACGACGGCTTGCTCGTTGCCTACCCAAATATGACGGGTTTCTTCGGCGGGGCCCATAAAGTGACAAACCGCATGGGTGTCTGGAATATTAAAGTAGAAGTAGGCTTCCATACGGCGGCTGTGGGTGTGCATTGGCATGGTGTTCCAAATACTACCGGGTTTTAATTCGGTCATACCCATTTGCAATTGGCAGGTGTCTAGCACGGTGCTAATCATCAATTGATAAATGTCGCGCTCGTTACAGGTATCGCCTGCCCCCATGTGCAAGACTTTGCTGTTTTCTTTGTTCACTTTTTTAGTGGGATAGCTGCAATGTGCTGGCGTTGAATTCAAATAGAATTTAGCGGGGTTGTTGCTGTCATCGCTATTGAACACAACGTCTTTTGCACCACGGCCAATATAGAGCGCTTCTTTAGTGCCTATCGCAAACACGTCGCCGTCAACAGTCACCGTGCCGTTACCGCCGATATTGATAGCGCCCAATTCGCGGCGCTGTAAGAAGTATTCAGACTTTAACTGTTCTACAGTTTCAAGTTTCACGGGGGTATTAACCGGCATTGCACCGCCCACCATTAAGCGCTCGTAGTGGGTATAGGTGAACAATACATCGTCTGTCGCAAAGACAGATTCAATTAAAAAGTGTTTGCGCAGTTTCTCAGTATCGTAGCTTTTGTAGTCATCCACATGGACTGCGAAGCGTTCTTCAATTTTTTTCATTTTTATACCTTGGTGTTGTTTACGAAAATTTACAGGCGTAATGGCTTCGTCTAGTATTTATGCCGCTATCATGTCTCAAGATTATATTTATACATACTGCTTAAGTGTTAATTCCTTGTAGTGCAGTCATTTTGCAGAGCTGACCCTAAGAATATAAATGCAACTTTCAGCCTGTTACCCTAGTTCACAAATTACTGTATTTGTTTATTTTTTGGCTACCCACTTTATAACGAACTGACAGGTGACTAGCGTCATTTTTATACCTGCATAAACTAGACTGGTACTTGGAGTTCTCCAAACACCGGTACATTTGAGTTTTCTCACTCAATTTGCCCCTTTCCTTAGAAAGGGGCTTTTTTTAGCGAGGAGCTTTTTTAGCGAGGAGCTTTTTTAGAGTGGGGCTTGTTTTTGCAGAACCATGAGATCAATGATTAATTCAATGTTATGTTAATTTTTTAGCTGCTTATTACCAAAATTGCCAGTATCTGTTTGTCAAAGCGTTGTTTCTAAATACGCTATAAAAGGTTGGTTCTGTTTAACTACAGCCAAAACTATTGTTCGTGTCATTAACACATGAGAAAACTATGACTATTAAATCCGTTTTAATACTCCTGATTATGGCTGTAGCATCCAGTTATGCATCAGCCCAAGATAAACCCAAACCGGAAGAAGTCGCGCTAGCAATGCAAGGCGTGGCCGATTGGCAAATAGAACATTTCCGCGACAAATTTAGTAACTACCCCGAACCCCATGATATTCGTGATTGGACTCACGGCGCATTTTATGTAGGCCTCATGAAATGGGTAGATGTTACGAGCGATAAGCGCTACCTAGAATGGGCAAAAAGTGTCGGCGAACGAACCCAATTCAAACTGCATGATCGCACCTACATGGCAGACGATCATACAATTGGGCAATTGTATTTAGAACTCTATCGCCACTATGGCGACAAGCGCATGTTAGAGCCAACCCAAGCAAGCTTGGACCATGTAATGGCTTACCCAAGTGAAGAACCTATTTCTATTGATAATTACATTCACTTTGAACGCTGGACTTGGTGCGATGCATTATTTATGGCGCCCCCCGTTTGGGCAAAGCTCGCAAAAATCACAGGCAATCAAACCTACAACACTTGGATGATGGCCGAAGTAAAAGCCACTGTGGATCATTTGTATGACGCAGAAGAGGGCTTGTTCTATCGCGATAGCAACTACCTAACAAAACGCGTTAACGACAGAAAAGTGTTTTGGGCCCGTGGCAATGGTTGGGTATTTGCTGGTCTTGCATTAATGATGGATGAGTTGCCAAAAGACTCTGCAGAGTACGCTTATCTACTCAAAATCTATTTAAAAATGGCAGATACCCTTGTAAAAATTCAAACCCCGCAGGGGCATTGGTCAATGAGCTTATTAAATGCGGAAAACTTTCCAACACCAGAAACGAGCGGTACATCATTCTTTACTTACGGTTTGGCGTGGGGCGTGAACCGTGGCATTTTAAAAGACGAGAAATTTACCAACGCCATATTCAAAGGTTGGGCGGCTGCAAATTCGCACGTCACTAAAGACGGTATGCTCGGTTATGTACAGCCCATTGGCGCGGCACCGGGCCAAGCATGGCCCGATAAAACCGAAACCTATGGCTCAGGAGCCTTCTTAGCAGCAGGTTCAGAGGTGTTTAAACTTGTTGGTGGCCATGCCCCGGCACAAATAGCAGACTCAAAGAAGCTCACGGCGGGAATGAAATCGTCCAATGCAAAATTGGATAAAGAACTCAAAATATTCCATGACCCTAAACGCCCTCGCACCTTTGCTCGTTATGTTCCAGAACGCAAAGATGATTTTGCATGGGAAAATGATCTGGTTGCCTTTAGAGCCTATGGCCCAGCGTTGCGCAGTGGCAATGAAGATGCAGGAATTGATTGCTGGTTAAAACGCGTGAACTATCCCATTATTAATAAATGGTACGAGCTGGAAACAAAACAAAACATTTCTTATCACCAAGACCGTGGCGAAGGCTTAGATAATTATCATGTTGGTGCCTCAGCCGGTTGCGGCGGTTCAGCTCTGTGGATTAACGGCAAGCGCGAGCCCTTAGAGACTTACACCAGAGCATCACTGCAGGAAAGTACATCTAAGTTCGTGATATTTACACTGACTTATCACAAAACCATAAACGGCGATAAATACAGTGAAGAAAAACGTATTATGTTGAAGATGGGCTCACGGATGTATGCAGTGGAGTCTACCTTTAGAATGAACGGAAAAATTGTTGAAAACTTGCCAGTCGCCGTTGGGGTTACTACTCATGATGGCAATGCCATAGCAACCTTTGATCAAAAAACCGGTTGGCTTTCAACATGGGAAAAAATGGATGGTTTTGGTTTGGGTACAGGCATTTTTATGGACCCCAAAAACATTGTGCAAGCCGTTACTACCTATAACGGAAATGCGCCCGACACCAGCCATGCACTTTACATTACCAACACCGATAGTCGCGGCAAGATATTTTACTATGCAGGTTATGGCTGGGAAAAAGCGAAAGACATTAAATCCGCGCAAGAGTGGCAAGCGTATTTAACGCAATTCGCAGCCGAGTATAAAACGACTCAAGCAGTACCAAAACATTAACGCAAACGTTAATAGATTCCTAACCAAAAAAGTATGCCCTCATGGCTAATCATCTTCAGGGGATTTTGGCTCAGTGGTACACCCAGCGCGATCTATTGCGCTGGGTGTTAGGCACTGTCATTCAGATTGAAGGCTCAAATTATCGCAAAACAGGCGCGATGATTTTAGTGAATGAATTAGGGCAATACTTTGGATTAATCAGTGGCGGATGTTTAGAAAAATCCTTGTTAGTGGATGTAAAAAAAGTCTTAACCTTTAATCAACCACTACGCGTTTTTTATGATTCTAGTGAAAACTCAGATTCACCTTGGGCCATGGCGTTAGGTTGTGGCGGCAAGGTGACTATTTTATTGCAGCCCATTGCTGCAGAAAATCATTATCATCATCTAGATCAGTTGTATCTCGCGCTACAAAATCGCACGCCAATACATTATTCCATTTCACTTAATAATAGTGCTGTACAAAATCGGTTAATAACGGCCGACGACTTTTCGCAACATAATCTAGCAACGCATCAAACACACTATTTTAACGATCAATTTGGAAACAATTTGCTCGCCATCGCGGTGCAACCACAAACGCATCTGGTGATTTTTGGTGGCGGGGTGGATGCAATTCCCTTGGTACAAATGGCAAGCGTTTTGGGCTGGCAAATTACGCTTATTGATAGCCGTGCGGGCTACGCAAAATCAGCGGACTTTCCAACAGCAACAACCATTATTCGCGATAGTGCAGATGCGCTTAGTCCAGCGAATTTTCTCAACACAATTGATGCAGCCATAGTGATGACACACAACATCGAAATGGATGCGCTTGCCGTCAGAGCCTTACAAAATTCCACGGCACGCTATATTGGTTTGCTAGGCCCACAACATCGCAAGCTCAAGGTGCTTAATCGTGCGGGGATTGGCGATTGCAACAAAATATATGGCCCCATGGGGTTGCCGCTCGGCGGCGATTTACCCGAATCTATTGCGCTCGCAACACTTGCACAATGCCATCAGATACTCGAATCGAATAATTGTTTGACTACAAAAAGCTCCCTACCCGTTGTTTCACTCACGAGGGAATTCGCGTGAGTTTGCATATTCTGATACTCGCCGCAGGCGAAGGCCGCCGCTTTGGCGATGCCGTTAAACAACTTGCCATGATTGGCGATAAAACCATGCTTGAGCACGCGGTTCATCAGGCCTCTATTCTTGCCCCGGCTCGCGTTTCTGTTGTCCTTGGTTTTCGCCACGAACAATTAGCGCTTCTGGTGAGGCGAGCACAGGTCGTTATAAATCCTAATTGGAATCAGGGCATTGGCTCTTCTATCGCGTGTGGAGTAGCGGCCTTACCTGCCAGCGCCAGCGCTGTATTAATTATGCTGTGCGATCAAGCAGCGCTCAGCAGCTTTGACTTAGCACGCTTAACCAGTCGCTATGAGCAGTTAAAAAGCAACGACATTCCACCCATTGTGTGCGCCAGTTATGCCGATGGTTTAGGTGTCCCCGCGATTTTCCCAAATCACTATTTCAACCAACTTAAAGAACTCAACGGCGATATGGGCGCAAAACACATGCTCCAAGAAAACTCGGTTATCAGCGTGCCCATGGCGACCGCTGCAATCGATATAGATACCCAAGATCAGTGGGCTCGTTTTAACGAGCATAAACTCAGCACCGCCCTAATCAACCCCCGCCGAATCAGAACCCCAGAAGGAGAGAGTCTGTGAACAAGGTAAAAATTAATGGTGTTGAACACCCAATAGATGCTGACCCCAATATGCCGCTGCTGTGGGTATTGCGCGATCTACTCAATATGACCGGCACCAAATTTGGTTGCGGTAAGGGCCTGTGTGGCGCCTGTACCATTCATTTAAACGGTCTGCCGGTTCGCTCCTGCTTAATGCCACTTGCGGCCGCATTTGGTGCTGAAATCACTACCATTGAAGGGCTTTCGGCTAACGGCGATCATCCGCTGCAACAGGCTTGGATAGCTCACAAGGTTCCGCAGTGTGGTTACTGCCAATCAGGGCAACTCATGAGTGCAGCAGCGCTCTTAAAAAATAACCCCACGCCTTCAGATGCGGAAATCAAAGACGCCATGTCTGGCAATATTTGCCGTTGCGGCACTTATCCCCGTATTGAGGCGGCGATTAAATCCGTCGCCGGGGTACAGATTCATCAGCCTGCTACAAAGTCGAAGGGAGCAATTTAATGGCCACCTTAAGCAAATTAAATCGCCGCGATTTTTTAAAAATGACAGGCTTAGGCTCTGCCGGATTAGCCTTACAAACCACCGTGAGCCAATCGGCCTATGGCGCGTTTGCCTTAAGCACGCAAAAAGCCGCCGCTCGCCAAGCAGTTGCGCTCAATATCTTTGTTCATATTGCCGCGAATAATCGCGTCACCATCATGGCGCACAGATCGGAAATGGGGCAAGGCATTCGCACCAGCCTGCCGCAAATCGTGGCCGATGAGTTAGACGCAGACTGGGACAAAATAGATATTCTGCAAGCACAAGCCGACGAAAAATACGGCGATCAAAATACCGATGGCTCCAATAGCGTGCGCAATTTTTTCCAGCCGATGCGCGTAATGGGTGCCTCTGCCAAACTCATGTTGCGTCAAGCAGCTGCGGCTACATGGCAAGTGCCGCTGGAATCTTGTATCGCCAAAGACCACCGCGTAACCCATTCACCCAGTGGAAAATCTCTGAGCTATGGTGAATTGGCACAAGCAGCGGCCAAGCTGCCACTGCCCGATGCAAAACTACTCAGCTTTAAAAATCCGCAGGAGTTTAAGTACATCGGCAAGCCCATGGCCATGGCCGACTTTGCGGATATAGTGAGGGGAACCACCAGCTTCGGTATAGACACGAAAATTCCCGATATGGTGTACGCCAGTATTGAGCGCAGCCCCATTTTAGGCGGCAAAGTAAAATCCTTTGATGCCAGTAAAGCGCTACTTATTCCCGGTGTCATTCAAGCTGTAAAGTTAGACGGCGGCATTGAGCCAGCAGGCTTTAATCCTCTCGCCGGCGTCGCCATTATTGCCACCAATACTTGGGCAGCGATGGAAGGCCGTAAAGCCCTGAGCGTGACTTGGGCAAACAATCCTGCCCATGCGAAGTTCGATTCACGCGCGGCTATCAGTAAACTCATTTCAGCGCCGGTCACTGAAGCAAAAACCGTTGCCACCCGTGGCGATATCGCCCAAGCCTTTGCCAGCGCAGCGCAAACCTATGAAGCGACCTACAGCCTCCCGCATTTAGAACACGCCACCATGGAGCCGCCTGCGGCTACGGCGAAAGTCACGGCAACTAGCTGTGAAGTATGGGCCTGCGTGCAAGACCCCATGACCGCGCGCAAATTAATTGCCGATATGTTGGGATTTAAGCTTGAACAAGTCACCGTCAATATCACCTTATTAGGTGGCGGTTTTGGTCGCAAATCCAAGCCCGATTTTGTGGCTGAGGCAGTGGTGCTTGCTAAAGCTATTGGCAAACCGGTCAAAGTCACCTGGACTCGCGAAGATACTACGCGTCATGGTTACTATCACGCCTTCAGTGTGCAGCATTACAACGCCGCACTTGATGCCAAGCACCAGATTATTGGCTTGGATTCTAGCGTGGCATCGCCCTCCATCATTTCACTCTTTAAACCTGACACGGGCTACATGCAAGACTGGGAATTAGGGCAAGGTTTTACCTCGCACGTGTACAAAATTCCTCACTTTCGCGCTAGAAATATTCCGGTCATTGCTCACACAAGAATTGGCTGGGTGCGTTCGGTTTACAACAGCAATCATGCTTTTGCGCTCAATAGTTTTATGGACGAAATTGCGCGCTCAAATAAAATTGATCCGCTGCAATACCATTTGGATTCTTTGCCCGCCGATGAACCGAATGATGGAAAACCCACAACCGAAAAAAGTGATTTTGCCTATAGCCCGCTGCGCTTAAAAAATGCCATTAAGGCCGTACAAAAAACCAGTGGTTGGCCAGCAACAGTGAAGGCGTCTGAAGGTTGGGGATTCGCCACCCATCGCAGTTTTGAAAGTTATGTTGCTGTGGCCAGCAAAGTCAGCCTTGCCAATAATGAATTGCGCGTTTTGGAAGTTCACATATCCATAGACTGCGGACAAATTCTCAACCCAGACCGTGTACATGCGCAAATGGAAGGTTCGGTTATTTTTGGTTTATCGGCCGCACTTATGGGTGAAATTTCCTTTAAAGAAGGTGCCGCCGAACAATCCAGTTTTCACGATTACCCAATGCTGAGAATATCGCAAAGCCCAAAAATAGTGGTGACGCTAATCAGCAGCGATAAAAAACACAGCGGTGCCGGTGAGCCGGGAATGCCGCCCGTAGGTGCAAGTATTACTAACGCGATAGTAGCCGCTGGCGGCCCGCGCATCCGCGACTTGCCCATTAAAAATCACCTAAAAATTGGATGATTTGTCATGAATAATTCAATCATATTTTCTTTGGGCGCGCGGCTTTTAGGTGTAAGTGTTTTGGCGCTGGGTATTGCCTTGCCCGCTTATGCGAGTATGGAATTTAAACACCCTGGAGCCTTAACCACTAAAAGTGAAATAGTGTTTGTAAAACAAAAAATACATTCCAACTCAGAACCTTGGGCAAGCGAATTTAAAAAACTCAAACGCTTTGCGGTTAGCGGGAATAATAAATTCACTTATCTCAACTCAAAAAATGATGCTGATGCAGGCCTAGCAAAATTAGATTCGCAAAGGGCGTATGCCAATGCCTTAGCATGGCACTACACCGGCGAAGACATTTACGCAAAGCAAGCAATTGAGATTCTGAATGTATGGGCGGATTTTCAAGGGTTTAATGGCGGCAATGATCAAGATAAATTAACCGCAGGGTGGATAGGCGCGCTCTTCGGCCCAGCAGCAGAGCTTATGCGCGGATATTCACCATGGAGTTCTGCCGATAAAGCCAAATTGCAGGCCATGTTCAAGCGTGCGTTTTACCCTCAGTTAAATACAGCGAGCAACTGGAATGGAAATGTCGATTTAACCCAAATTGATGCCCTCATGAACATTGCAATATTCAACGAAGACGAAGCTGCGTTTACGCTAGGTATAGCGCGCTTAAAGCAACGCATACCGGCTTATTTTTATTTGGCGTCGGACGGTACAGTCCCCAGCATTGACGGCGACGGCGGCAACTATAAAAAATTCTGGAGTAATCCTGAAAAGTGGGTTGATGGGTTAACACAAGAAACCTGCAGAGATAATAATCACCACGCGCAATATGGGCTCGCGTCTGCACTACATGCAACTGAAGTAGCCTGGAATCAAGGTGTAGATCTTTATACCGAAAACACAAAACGTTTCACTGCAACCATGGAGTTGATGGCTACTCAACTCCTAACGGGCGATATGCAAGGCGTGTGCAGCAACAATAAAGCGACAGATGATCTCTATGCCACTTGGGAGATTGGCTATAACCATTATCACAATCGCAAAAAGCTCAGCTTACCTAATACAGAAAAATTACTGCATGAAAAAGTGCGGAAGAAAAGTCAGTCTGATTGGAATATATTTTATGAAACCCTAACGCATAATGTGGATATTCATTAAACCATTAGCATTCCAAACAAATCACTACTGCCGCGTGATAAGCCTTCCAATAAATAGGAATTACATAAGAGCGCATATTTTTGGGTAGGTGAATATGATCAGGCGCGCCTTCAATCATGGCGGGCACCGAAATCATAAACTCGTGCCCAAAAGCGCTGCGCGCATTGCCAGAAATCGTATTGGCAACTTCGCCCACCAAATCAAATAAATACTCGTTGGTCGTTTCGGTTTCGCCAATACTGAGCAAAAGATGCTTGAGTAAAATTCGCGGTGCCGTGAAATAAACACAACCGCGATAGGGGCCGGAGATGCCGATAATTCCGGTTACGTCATAGGCGGCTGGCGTTTCGTTTTCCACCAAATAAGGTGTGCCCACTTTTACGTTTTTATCGTTGGTGTGTTCAAAAAAACGCACTACGCCATCAATAAATACTTGTAAGGTTTGTTCTGACATTTAATCCTCGGTTAACTCAGTAAGCGCTTCTATTAGTTGCTCTTCAGTAAAGGGTTTACATAAAAACCCGCGCGCACCTTTCTTTAAGGCTTCAATGCCAGTCGCTTTATCTGATAAAGCGGAGATCACTAAAATGCGGACATTAGGGTCTATGGCCACCAACTGCTGAATACAGGCAATGCCATCCATTTCTGGCATGGTTAAATCCATGGTTACCACTTGCGGGCATGCTTTTACAAAGAGGTCTAAGGCTTCAGCACCATTGCAAGCAGAGGCCACTACATTAAATTTATCGGAATCATTACAGCGTTCAATTTTGCGACGAATAATATTGGAATCGTCCACAATCATGAGTGACAGCATTAGGCGCTCTCCATCTTTTTGTTTTTAGTCAGTGTTATGCAGCAATGCCTTCACGTGCAGTAATAATTGGAAGCGTAATGACAAATCGGCAATGGCGACCACGACGGCTGGAAACAGTGATTTTGCCGCGATGTTCAAGCACATGATTCATCACTGCCTCCATGCCTACACCGCGACCTGCATCTTTCGATACTTCTTTTGCGGTTGAAAAACCTTCGTGGAAAATAAGCGCCAATAAATGTTTATTGCCCCAAGAATCAATTTCCTCCTCAGACCAACGGCCAGACTCAATGGCTTTCTCACGAATAGCGCTATAGTCCAAACCATTACCATCATCCATAACAGTGATTTCCATTTCTTCATCAGAGAGTTTAGCCAAGCGTAAATCAATGCGGCCTTCTATGGGCTTCTCAGTCAGCTCGCGGTCTTCTGGCGATTCAATACCGTGAGTGACGGCATTGCGTAGCAACTGCACACAAATTTCTTTTACTTGCTGCGCATAGTCGGGGTCTAGCTCAATATCGCGCAAACCACTGGCAACAAACTTGATTAACTTGCCATTGCGCTGCGCTATATTTTGCACAAAATCGCCTAAATGGTTCCATCCATCTTGTTGACGATTGCCCAGTATCTTTTTCTCAGAGGCGGGCACTAATGCCTTGTTAGTGTAATGCCCAAAGAGTGCCAGCTTTTCAGTGAGTTGTTGAACTTGTTGGGTATAGCTAATCAGATTTTCGAGTTGCACTGTGAGTGGCAAATAATCATTGCCAGTAATATCGGCTTTGCTGCGCAAGTCTGCCAAAGTGTCTTCAATGGCATGGGCTTGATTTTCAAAGTATTCCAATTTTAATGAAGCGGCTTCACCTTTAAAATTGTGGATTTCTCTAAAAATACTAACGGCTTTCTCTTTGACTAATGGTGTGGTTTTTGCTGGTTGGCGCAAAATATTATTGATGCGGTTGTAGCAGTTGTAACTGTTGGTAATAAATTCTTGCAACAGCGATGGATGAGTATGCAACAAGCTGGTTAGTAACTCTATTTGCGATTCGCTATTTTTACGGCTTTCTACCAAGGCTTTTTCCAAGCGAACTTTTTCAGTGACATCTTGCACAGTCACCAGCACATGAGAAATGTCGCCATCTTGTAGCGCACGCGCAAAACTGAACTGCAGATACTTATTGAGAAAGCCACCGCTAGCCTGTGCGATATTCACTTCAATTAAATTGAGCGGATTCAAATCGCCAATAAGCTTTTCTTTAATTTTTTTATCAAATAGCAATTCGATAAAACCGCGCGCGGTTTCCGCATCCTTTTCGCTGATCATATTTTCCAAAAGATGTTGGAAATTTTGCCCCGCAATGTCCGCAACACCTAAAATATCAATCAAGTGTGTAGAGTGCTGATTCCCTATCAGCATATTCTCATCCACCAGAAACAAACCTTCATTTACGGTTTGTAGAATTTCGGTGGTTTCTTTACGCGCTTGTTCTAACACTAAATCACTATCACGCAATTGACGCAAAAAGTGCAGCATAATAAAGAGGAAGTTGATGATCGCTAAACTGATGCCCACGGTTTGAATAATTCGCAGCCGCGATGCTTTGGATGAGGCCACATTTTCCAAATTGATGGTTAAATCATTCATGTGGCCTAACAATAAAAGATTTTTTGATTTAGCTTGTACTAAGGCTTTATCTAAACTTTTATTAAAATCTCTGCCCTCTTTAATGTCGGCCAACAAGGCATCCACACTCAGCTTGTAGTCAAACCAAATTTCCGCTGCAGATCTCAGGGTGTTTTGCCCCTCATCTGAACTCACTTTCGGTAAGACCACCGGTTCTTTGTTAGCACCCTGAGCTTCTCCACCGCGAGTAAAGGCAGTTAAAGTGCTATCAAATAAATTTTTAGTGTTGGTTAATTCGGTTACTGCATCTTGAAAGGCTTTTGAATCGCTGGTTTCACTGTGTAGGGTGTAAAGCGTTTTTGCCGTACGCTGACTTAACATACGTTGACGGCCTGCGAGGTTGATGCCAATCGCATCCGCCGAAATTTCAAAGGATACGTAGAAGTTTAAAATCATTACGGATGCATCGAGTAAAATAAAGAGTGCGACTGAAATTAGAATTCCGCTGTACTTTCCATATTTAGAGCCAACTTTTTTTTGGCCATCTTTAGCACCGTCTTTAGAGCTCCTTTCGCTAGTTTCTAATTTTGTAGAAGAAAGCTTCGCCATAGATCACCTGTGCTGCGTGCACTTTGTGTTAGTCAATAGTTACGATGTAAGAAATTAATCTGGTAGGTGCGATATAGCGAAAGTCATGCCAAATATTAAAATTAAACCAGTAACAGAGTTTTGGCACACAAAGAAGCGAGAATTGATTGATTAAAGCGTCAATGAGCATTTGATATGATAGTTAAACGCACAAGAATTCATAAGTTGGTGCAAGAAAATTTATTTGTGCGCTTTTTTGGAGCCGACCTATTATTCTTCTTGTAACTGCATGGCCCACATTTGCGCATAGCGGCCGTGCAGCTCCAGTAACTGATTATGATTCCCCTCTTCAACCACACTGCCATTTTCTAACACGATAATTTTATCGGCATCCACAATCGTCGATAACCTATGCGCAATTACTAAGGTCGTTCTACCCGCCGCTACTTCGCGCATGGCATCTACAATGGCCGCTTCTGAATGGGAATCTAGCGCCGACGTTGCTTCATCAAAAATTAAAATCGGCGAATTCTTTAACAACACGCGAGCAATCGCAATGCGCTGCTTTTCACCGCCGGATACTTTTAAGCCGCGTTCACCTACTAGGGTTTGATCACCTTGCGGCAAGCTAGTAATAAAGGTCTCTAAGTGTGCCATCTTAATAGCGCGATCAATGTCCGCATCGCTCGCGTGCGGGTTTCCATAGGCGATATTCTCACGAATGCTGCTATTAAACAGCACCGTATCTTGTGGAACTATGGCGATGGCGCGGCGCAAAGAATCTTGTGTGACGTGCTGAATATTTTGGCCATCAATGTCAATACTGCCGCTGTTAATGTCATAGAAGCGATAGAGCAAACGTGCGAGCGTACTTTTACCCGCACCCGATGAACCTACAATCGCCACTTTAGTGCCGGCATCAATCGTGAGGTTGAGCTTGTGCAAAATTTGACGATCTGGGTTATAGGAAAAATCCACCTCTCGCCAAATAATATTGCCATTGGTGACTTTTAAAGGTTGAGCAGCAGGCACATCCAGAATTTGTGCAGGGCGTTTTAACAGCGCCAGCATATTTTCAATATCCGTTAAAGAACGGCGAATCTCGCGGTACACAAAACCTAAAAAGTTGAGCGGAATAAACAATTGAATCATGTAGGCATTAATCATCGCCAAATCGCCAATGGTCATTTCTTTGGCGATAACACTATTGGCGGCCATAATCATCATCACCGTCATGGCACCCGCAATAATAAACGCCTGCCCTGAGTTGAGCGTTAGAAGCGACATACGATTTTTGAGCTTTGCGGTTTCCCAAGAAGCGAGAAATTTATCGTAGGTATCTGCCTCGTATTGTTCGTTATTAAAATATTTTACGGTTTCATAATTGAGCAGGCTATCGATTGCACGGGTATTAGTAGATGAATCCGCTTGGTTCGCCTCGCGCACAAAACGGTTGCGCCATTCAGTGGTAATAATGGTGAAGGCAATATAAATCGCAACCGCCGCTAAAGTGATAACCGCATACCAATACGAAAATGCGACCGCAAAAATAATCGCCACCGATAATATTTCAACCAGCGTAGGCACTATATTAAACATTAAAAAGCGCATTAAAAAACTGATGCCATTGGTGCCGCGTTCAATATCGCGGCTAATGCCTCCGGTAGCGCGGTCTAAATGAAATGCTAAATCCAGTGAGTGCAAATGCTTAAACACGCGCAGGCCAATATTGCGCATGGCGCGCTCAGTGACACGGCCAAAGAGTGCATCGCGTATTTCACCGAGGAAGACACTGCCAAAACGTAGCAGTCCATAGAAAATTAAAAAGGCCACGGGCAAATAAACTTCTGGGCGAATGCTAGGGTCAACACTATCAATTACATGTTTTAACGCCCAGGGCATTAAGAGCGTTGCCAGCTTTGCCGCTATCAGCGCCAGCATGGCCAAAATCACTCTGCCTTTAAATGCCCACAGGTACGGCCAAAGATAGCGAAAGGTTTCTTGCACATTCACACTGACATCGGCGCCATTTTTTTTGGCGATGGGTTCGGGGTGGTTCATTCCACGCATGGGCTACCTTTAATTTGCTTTGCTACATGTTGGCAGCACTATAGCACTTCATAGGTGGTAATTTTCCCCAATATTTTCTCCATAAAAAAACGCCGCCCGAGGTACCCCTAGGCGGCGTTTTTATTTTCTAACATTCTCAATCAATGTTGACGATTTTTATCGCAGCTTTTATCGATATAAGCCAACAACACCGCTGCACCAAATAATGCGACCAAAATGCCTACCAAAGATGCTGTTGCTACTACGCCAGATACAAACATGATTCAATCCTCTTTTTACCTTTGATTACCACATTAAGTTGTGGCCTTGGGTATAGATTGAACCTCTGCTAGCGTACGGATTTTGATTTGTATCAAGCGGTTTTTTAAGATGTTTGATGTAGCGCAAATCTACCGTGGTTTATGCGAGTTATGAAGCCAAAGCAAAACCCATGTGCCGCACAGTGTCTTTTTGACACTTAATAGTGACGGATGCGTGCGCCATTAAATTGCGGGTTTGCAATTGCTGATAACCCTGAAAAACCTGCTCAACACTAATATCACTCATGGCATTTTGGGCCGCCCATTGCGCGCTACTTTCATAAAAGCTCTGCCAATCTTTATTGGCAATAACACGCACCTCGCTTACGCCCAAGGGCCTATATTGACGAGCATCAGATTGCCCAAACAAAACCACTAGCGGGCAACCCAAAGCAGCGGCGATGTGTGCAGGGCCAGTATCCACGCTAATGCAGGCATCGGCGATTGAAGCCAAGGCCATTAGCCGAGTCAACGGCAAATCCGCTGCACACTGCACAAGTTGTTGGCGCGAGCTAGGTTGGCAATGTGCGGCAATATCTGCACACAAATCCACTTCTGCGGGCGCTCCGCACAATAAAATTCGAGTATCTGGCTCTGCCGCAAGAATGCGATCAATTAAACTCGCCCAATGCTGCTCAGGCCAATATTTAATATTTGATGCTCTATCGCGATTACCTTTGCGCATAGTTCTTTTGTTACCGGCTTGTAGTAACACTACTTTCTGAGCGCGGCGGTCGATTTTCTTTGTTTCAGCCAGCCACATCTCGCACTCGCGAATATCCTCAGCCGAACAATGTAGTTGGGTCGCGATTACGGCGGGTATGCTTGCTTCTGTTTGTGCGAGTTCAGGCTCATAAACCGCATCTGCCATACGCATTAATTGTTCACAGGTATGCTCGCCCAGTTTACGAGGGTGATGGGCAGACAGTACCGCTAGCGATTTGCTGCAATTAGCACGCAGCATCAAACTTTCTAGGATAGGTAGATGCTCAAAGAAGAACCAGCGCCGATTAGCGGCATAAGGTTTGAGCGCTTTTAGCATTGCCTGTTTGCTGGGGCTGAACAATAAAGGAGTATTACGGCTTTGCACCGTATATATCTCATTGACCCAGGGGCTGTTAGCGAACAATTTGCGATTCCACTCGCCGCACGCAACCAGATCGGCCGCCAACCCAGTTCGCTCATAAAGCGCTTTTAATAGGGGCGTGAGCATCACCATATCGCCCAAGGCACCCATGCGTACTACCAAAGGCCTTGTGGAATCATCGCGTAACGTCATTTCTTACCCCTCCAAGCTATGCCGCCCTGCCAATTAAGGGCAGGAACCTTACGCATTAAAATAAGGCGGCAACATGAAGCTATTGTGAAGCGAGGCGAAGATGGGCGAACAACATCAATTACCGCTATAATCGCCGCACTTTTATCTGTAGTCCCAGTTTTAGCCTCAGGGACTTCCCCTTTATCGCATTCGGAGGCCGGTTGCCCGTGTCTGACAATAACCAAGCAACAGAAACTAAAAAGCCTGATGTAAGTACCTTTCAAGGCCTAATTTTGGCCTTACAAGAATACTGGGCGCGCCAAGGCTGCGTGATTTTGCAGCCGCTCGACCTTGAAGTGGGTGCGGGTACCTTTCACCCCGCCACCTTTTTGCGTGCGATTGGCCCAGAAACGTGGAACACGGCTTACGTACAGCCCTGCCGCCGCCCGAAAGATGGCCGCTACGGTGAAAACCCCAATCGCTTGCAACACTACTATCAATTTCAGGTGGCGATGAAACCCTCGCCCGCCGATATTCAGGATTTGTATTTAGGTTCATTGCGCGAAATGGGTATTGATACCAACGTG
>SYDJ01000173.1 GCA_005801205.1 Gammaproteobacteria bacterium | reverse complement strand
GTTTAACGATGCACCACCCGCATTGGTCGAGAAAGTAGAGCAGGTGGTAAGGCTCATTCGCTCAAAAGGTGTGGGTATTTATTTTGTGACTCAAAATCCCTTGGATATCCCCGATTCCATTCTTGGCCAGTTAGGCAATCGCGTTCAACACGCTTTGCGCGCTTTCACACCGCGCGACCAAAAAGCCGTAAAAACGGCCGCACAAACCCTGCGTGCTAACCCTGCCTTTGATGTTGAAGCTGCTATTACAGAGTTAGGTGTAGGTGAGGCGCTTATTTCCTTGTTAGATGAAAAAGGCCGCCCGACGATTGTTGAACGCGCTTTCATCAATCTTCCAGGGTCACGCTTAGGTCCACTAGCACCCGAAGAGCGCAGTGCGCATATCGCTAGCTCTTTAGTTGCTGGAGTCTATGAAGCCGTTGAAGATCGTCAATCAGCGTTTGAACATTTGCAGGCTCAAACTGCACAAACTCAAGCGCCGAATACTCCCGCAACACATCGCCGTGAAGAATTAAATAACGAACCAGAAGCCGCCAGCAATCCCATGGCCAGTAATCCCCTATTTGGTGGCTTGAACGATATTCTATTCGGCTCAACGGGGCCACGCGGTGGGCAGCGCGATGGCGTGGCACAAATTGCCGCTAAAACCGTAGCGCGAACGATTGCCAGCGAAGTTGGCCGTCAAATTATCCGTGGAGTGTTAGGATCGATTTTGGGTGGTGGAAGGTCTAGACGGTAAGTAACGAGTCTAATAAATGAGTGACTTGCAACATTCTATTCATCGCAGATCATTTTCCTTGACCCCTTATGTTGACTGGAAAAAGAAGGGATTCTGGGCAATATTGGCAATGTTTACACACTGAGAACCGTCGTCAAAAAGTAGAATCGCTTACTAAACAACCTTCACCGAAAGTGGAGGTTATTTTTTATACGCTGCCAAGTAAATATTAGTTAAAAAGACGAGCTGATTTTTTTATGCGGTCTATCATTAAAAACGATGTGATTCGCTGTTTTTTGGGTTTAGAAGCCGCTAAGCAGCGCCAGTACATATTTCTTCTATAATCATTCATACCTCTCAAGGAATTCATTATGATTTTTCAAAAAAAAATCAGTCTATTAGCGATGGCTATTGCACTTGTATCAATTGCTCCTAGCTTCGCCGCTGAGGCTCCGCCCGCAGATTCAAAAAAAGCCACTTCAGAAGCACCTAAAGCGTGGATGAATAAGAAGCTAACGCCAGAGCAGCGCACTGATTTGGTTTTGAAAGAAATGACCATGGATGAAAAACTCAAATTGGTATTTGGTTATTTTGGTACAGATGCACCTTGGAAGAATTTTAAACGTCCGGTAGAGTCAATCACCCAATCGGCTGGTTTTGTTTATGGTATCCCGCGCTTAGGTATTCCCAATCTTTGGCTTGCGGATGCTGGAATAGGTGTTGCGAGTCAAGGTGGTCCCAATGTTCGTGAAGCCACCGCATTGCCTTCAGGAATTAACACTGCAGCCACGTGGGATTTAAAAACCGCCTATGCAGGTGGCGCTATGATTGGTTCTGAAGCGCGCGCCTTCGGTTTCAACGTGCTCTTGGCGGGTGGTGTAAATCTTTTGCGCGAACCCCGCAATGGTCGTACTTTTGAGTATGCCGGTGAAGACCCGCTCTTAGCGGGTAAGATTGTAGGTGCACAAATTGGTGGTATTCAGTCCAATAAAATTGTTTCTACGCTAAAGCACTACGCGTTTAACGACCAAGAAACCAATCGTGGCACTCTCAACGTAAAAATTGACGATGCCCCTGCCAGAATGGCAGATCTGTTAGCCTTGCAGGTTGCTTATGAAGACGGTAATCCCGGCTCGGTTATGTGCGCCTACAACCGTGTGAATGGCTTCTATGCCTGCGAAAGTAACTATTTGTTAAATGAAGTCTTGAAGAAAGATTGGGGCTTCAAAGGTTGGGTAATGTCTGACTGGGGTGCAACTCACAGTACTATACCGGCCGCTAATAGCGGTTTGGACCAGCAGTCTGGTATTCCCTTTGATCAGTCCGAGTATTTTGGCGCGGCTTTGAAGGAAGCAGTCCAGAATGGTTGGGTGTCGCAAGCGCGCTTTGATGACATGGTGCGTCGTGTTCTGCAGCCTATGTTTGAATTTGGTGTGATGGATAATCCTGTTTCTGCAAATCCAGAGACCATTAATTTTAAAGCTAATGGGCTGGTTAGCCAAAAAGATGCTGAAGAAGGCATGGTTCTGTTGAAGAACGATAATAAGCTTCTCCCGCTTAGCAAAGCCGCCAAAAAAATCGCCGTTATTGGCTCTCGTGCTGATATTGGTGTTCTGTCAGGCGGTGGTTCGTCACAAGTGTATCCGGTGGGTGGTGCAGCTTTTAAAGGCGGCCCACAATTCTTCCCAGGCCCAATGTTGTACTACCCATCTTCGCCACTAAAAGCCATACAGGCGCGCGTACCGCAAGCCAAAGTAACCTATAACGATGGCGTCGATGCAGTCGCAGCTGCTAAGTTGGCGGCAGATAGCGACATGGTTTTGGTGTTTGTAAATCAATGGACTGCAGAGTCAGTTGATGTACCCAACTTATCCTTACCTGATAACCAGGATGCATTAGTGGCTGCTGTAGCCAAGGCGAATGCAAAAACTGTTGTGGTTATGCAAACCGGTGGCCCAGTGTTTATGCCATGGCTTGCGGACGTAGGCGCTGCTGTTGAAGCCTGGTACCCAGGCACCAATGGTGGCGAGGCTATAGCACGTGTTTTGTTTGGTGAAGTGAATCCATCGGGTCATTTACCGGCAACTTTCCCTGCATCTGAAGCCCAATTGCCGCGTCCCGTGTTGGATGGCTACCCAGAAGTAAAAGATGCCCGTATTACTGTTAACTATACTGAAGGCGCTACGGTGGGTTATAAGTGGTTTGATTTAAAAGGCCACAAACCTTTGTTCCCCTTTGGTCACGGCTTGTCTTACTCTGAGTTTGCGTTCAGTGGTTTGAAGGCAGACGTTAAAAATGGCCTGATTAATGCGAGTTTCACTGTGAAAAATACAGGTTCAGTCGCAGGTAAAGAAGTCGCTCAAGTGTATGTTGCTCCAGTGTCTGCAGTATGGGAGGCCCCCAAGCGTTTGGGCGGTTGGCAGAAAGTAGACTTGAAAGCCGGCGCGAGTACCAAGGCTAGTGTAACTATTGACCCTCGCTTAGTGGGGATGTACGACAGCGCCACTAAAACGTGGAAAATTGCCGAAGGTGATTACAAGGTGATACTGGCTGCGGACGCAACCGATGCCAAAGCAACTAGCGTGACTGTACATTTAAATGCAGCCACTTTGGATGTGAAAGGGAAATTTGTTAAGTAAGTTGTAGTCACGAAACCTGCATAAAGGTTTGTTTAAAACTAAGGCCAAATCGCTCAGCGGCTTGGCTTTTTTTTATTGATTTTTTCTATTGATCCTCCTGTACGCAGGTAATTCTTTTGTATTTTTTGATTATTAGGCTAGTCACTTTACGTCAATAAACCTTCAGTACGTGTTGGTGCTGAATATGAGTAGCGAAAAGTGACTACTTTTAAATATATTGGTGTCTTAAAACCACAACCTAATAGGTAAAATCTTCATGCGTGCTCCTCAGTTTAAAAAACCACTTATTTGTACTGCGTTGTTGCTATGTTTTGGGGCTCCGGCGTCTGTGCTGGCCAGCCCATTTGGTTACGCAGATTTATCAAATGCACCTGCTCCTTATAGCCAAGCATCGTCTTCTACCGGTGACTATCAGCGGTTAGGGGATCAGTATGGAGTTGATGATGGTGTTTCTTGGTCAATAGATGGCGGTAATACTTTTGGTCATGGTGATGTCACAATAGGTCAAACGATTACCTTTAAATACGAACTTGTATCGCACAACATTGGTGGGCATGTATTTGATCCAATCCGTAGTTGGTTTGATATGGATGGTAATGGTTCATGGTCATCAAACGAAATGATATTTTCTGACAAATATACTAAAGCCACTGAGTCAGATTATTGGCTTAAGGGTACTCCAGATGATCCAATACCAAATGGTTCAAATGCATATAACACTCGCCATTGGGTTAATGGTGCGGCTAATGACTGGATTAAAACGACGTTTTTCTCGGAGTTCTATTTATCTGAAAATACTCAAATTGGCGATCTATTCCTGCGTACTCGAGTTACATGTGACGCGTCATTAGGTGGGATAGATTATCAAGACCCATCTAAAAATTGGACTTGGCAAGCAGTTGCTGGTGATATTAACAAAATGGGACCAGATGGCTGGTTACACCAAGGCGAAATTGAAGATTTCAAAATTCGCGTACTTGCTCGCCCGCCTGTAGTGACTGTACCTGAACCATCTGGCGCAGTTTTACTTATTGTTGGGTTGCTAACATTATTGCTGTTCCGTTTTCGAGCGGTTGGCGTTAAAAATTAATAAAAAAATGAAGCCAGCCACACTAACGGCTGGCTTTTTTATATCCCAAACTCCCCACGAATCTGCGCACACCAAGCGGCAACACGTTCAGCGGTTCTACTAAATTCGTTTTCTTCATCTAAGGCTAAACCCACAAACTGAGCCCCATCTGGCGTATGAGCTTTGGAGGCTTCGTATTTGTAATCTTCGATAGACCAGTAACCGCAGGGAATTGCGCCGCGAGCGACTACTTTGCTGTGCAAGTAACCCATGGCATCTTGAAACCATTCGGGGTAGCCGATTTGATCGCCAAGGCCGTAGATAGCGACTTTCTTGCCGGTGAAGTCAACTTCGTTGATGTCATCCCAAATTTCTTCCCAATCTTCCTGCAATTCACCATAGTCCCAAGTGGGAATGCCAAGAATTAAGTAATCGTAAAATTCGGCGGTAATAATCGGCGTGGTATTAATGTTGAAAAGATCGACTAACTCTTCGCCGAGTTGTGCGCGAATTTTCTCGCCGGCCATTTCGGTATAACAGGTGGAGCTGCCGTAAAACAGGCCAATAAGCGCGCGGTTAGTCATAGTAGGGTCGCCCATGCTTTCACCCAGTCGCGGGTGAGGGTTTCGGGGTTATCCCCACTGCAGGCATCCAATACTAAAGGCTCGCCGATACGCACGGCGCCCAAGTCGGCAAAGGCTTCATCTAGCATACGGCCAGCATCATTAAAGGTGCTGTAGCTGCTATCACCTAGATTGATTACGCCATAGCGCCTGCCGGCAATGCGCGGGTAATCGCGGGTGATATGCAGGTAGATAGGTTGAATATTATCCGGCAGTTCTCCTGAGCCAGTATTGGAGTGGCAGAGCAGCAGGATTTCATCGGCGTCCCGCGTGAGGTCTTCAGCGCGGGCGTAGGTGTTGAGCGCAACGTTGTGCCCACGTTCGCGCAATTGTTCGGCAGCGATTTCGGCCACTTGTTCGGCCCCGCCGTAAATACTGCCGATCAGAATTTGAATGAATGCCATGACAAAAACTCGTTAACTAGAATGGCCGCATCATAATGTTTTTGGGCGCGAAGCTAAACTCTTAGTCTCTCTATTTATTAATGGTGAATTCTTAGGGCTTCGAAACATCCAGCGCACCGGCATAATTCAGCTGTCGCCAAGCTTCAAACACCATCACTGCAACAGAGTTGGAGAGATTCATACTTCGGCTGTTGGGTGCCATAGGAATTCGTAATACTTGATCTTGCGGCAGCGATTCGCGAATGTTAGCAGGTAGGCCGCGAGTTTCTGGGCCAAAGAGTAAATAATCGCCCGCTTGAAAACGTGCATCACTATGGCAGTGAGTGCCTTTGGTACTTAAGGCAAAGATTCGGCTGGGCTGCTGCTTGGTCAAAAAATCCTCCCATCCTTTATATCCCTTGAGGTTTTGTGCTTCGGCATAATCTAGGCCTGCACGATTAACGCTCTTTTCGTCTAATTTAAAACCTAATGGCTCTATTAGATGAAGCTGGCAGCCGGTATTGGCCGCTAAGCGGATGATATTTCCCGTGTTGGGTGGGATTTCTGGTTCAAACAAAACAATATGAAACATTTGGCGTTTTTACCTTTTATGGTCTAAGGTCATGGTTAAGGTTATGTTTATGCTCTCAATTATAAAGAAGAGTTATTAGGCAATTATAAAGAAGAGTTATTAGGTGGTCGGTAAATTTGTTGTTAAATCCACCCAAGAAAAATCTTACTTTCCCCTTGATACTCAGCGTTAAGAGGCACTCGCTTGAACTGGTTCAGTGCAAAATCGCGAACAAACGAAGTGATCGGTGTTGAATTTTCCTCCGAAGGTGTTGCTTTCGCCCATATAAAGCGAATGCCAACCCAGCAACCGCTGTTAAATTATTCTGAATTTATTCCTGTGGATAGCAGTGTAAGCGCGGCGGATTTATTGCGCGCTCGTTTAGCTAAACTCGGTTTACAAAAAGTCCCCTGTAATATTGTGATGAGTAGCGGTACTTATCAACTCTTGTTAGGTGAAGCGCCTAAGGTCCCGCCTGAAGAACTTGCTGAAGCTTTGCGCTGGCGAGTAAAAGATTTAATTCAATATCCTATTGCTGATGCAGTTCTGGAGGCTTTTTTGTTGCCGGAAGACAGTGCTCGAGGCACCAGTCGAATGGCTTACGCCGTAGTGGCGCAGCGCAATAATGTGATACAGCTTATCACCCGCGCTAAAGAGGCTAATTTAGCGCTGCAGGCAATTGATATTCCTGAACTCGTGCTGCGCAACTTGGCACAATCTTGCTGCGATACTAAGCGTGGTATCGCCTTGGTGAAATTAGGGCAGGGCGGTGGCAGTTTACAAATTATTCGCGATGGGAATGTGTATTTATCGCGTCAGTTTTCGCTCGCATACAATGCTGGTTTGTTAGATGACTTACCAGGCGATGCGTTGGTGTTAGAGTTGCAACGCTCACTGGATTATTTTGAACGCCAAATGCGCCAAACGCCTCCAAGTCATGTTTATATCTGCGGTGAAAATGTTACCGCCGATAAACTTACGCCAGAGATTCGCAACAGCCTCGCCGTTAAAATTGAATTATTTAATATTGAAGCTGGCGTGCAGTTGGGTAAAGATTCGCAAGAACATAGCCTTTCATTGTGTTTGCTAGCCTTAGGTGCAGCCCTGCGTGAAGAAGCAGTGGGGGCAACCTAATGCAACAGATCAATTTATATTTGCCAGAATTTCGCCCCAACCGTCAACCTCTGCGCGCCATACATATGCTTTGGGGTGGCTTGGCTTTTTTAATTTTATTACTGTGCTATTCGGTTTATTCCAATCATCAGTATGGCCTACTGCAACAAGAGTTGGCGGCAGAGCAAAAAGCGCAAGCAGCAATACAGGCGCAATTGAAAGTACTTACGGCTCAAAAGCCGGCACTTGCGAGCGTTGAGTTAGATGCAAAAATTACTCAGTTGCAAAAAAATGTGCAGCGCCACCAGCAAATTCTGGCAATGATTTCGCGTCAGGATTTGGGGAATGACAAGGGTTTTTCAATGCAGCTAAATGCTTTGTCGCAAGCCTCTTTAAATACTATTTCTGTTGAAAGTTTCTCGTTGCAGCGCGGTGGGAAGTATGCGGAGTTGACTGGTTTGACTCGCAGTGCAGATCAAATTCCCTTCTATTTACAGCGGTTACGCAAAGATCCCAGTTTTGCCGAGGTTGGTTTTGGTGTGCTGAATATAGAGCGCGATACAGAGCAGGGCGGCTTATTAAAGTTTAGTTTGGCTAAAGCCAAAGACGATAAAAATACTACAGCAGGAGGCGCACGCTAATGTTTGAGTCTCTAAAGTTAGATGCGTTGATTCAGCTACAAGAAAAAATTGATGCACGTGTTATACGTGAGCGCGCGCTTATCTTTTTTACCGTATTAGCCTTTGTGTTTATGTTGTGGAATTTTGTGGTGCAGTCTTCCATTGATAAACACACACAAGAGGCTCGCAGTCAACTGGATCTATTGACTACACAGCGCACCGCCATGCAAACACAAATTGCTGCTGCAACACAGAGTCTATTAAACGATCCCGATAAACAAAAGAAAGCGCAAATTATCCAATTACAATCGGATATCAGTGGGCTTGAAAGTCAACTGCAAAGCGTTTCGCAAAATTTAATTAAGGCCGATCAATTGCCGCAAGCGTTGCAAGAAGTGCTGGAAAAAACCTCGCAGCTAACACTTTTAGAAGTTAAAACTCTACCGGCAAAAGAATTGCAATTTGTTGCATTAACAACAGCAAATAATGCACAACCAACGCCAGTAAGCGAAGAAACAAGGGCAGGGGTGTTTCAGCATGTGGTTGAGTTGCGGGTGTCAGGTAGTTATAACCAAATTGTACAGTTTTTAATTGCGCTTGAGCGTCTGCCATGGCGTTTTTACTGGCAGGATTTGAATTACAGCGTTGATCATTATCCCAATGCGGAAGTGATCTTGCGGGTTTATACCCTGAGTTCAGAAGAGGGATTGTTCGGTGTTTAAACGCACTCAAATAATTATTTTTTGTTTGTTGGCTTTGCCTGCGCACGCGCAAACACCAGATCCAACCAAACCGTTGAATTTTGTGGCGGTAGCTGGCGGCGCTGCAGGCAGTACTCAAGAAACTATAAAGTTGACCAGTATTTTAATTTCCAGTGACAGAAAAGTCGCCATTATTAATGGCCAAGTATTGCAAGAAAGCCAAACCTTAAAAGGTGTGGGTGCACAGATTAAAAAGATTGATGCAGATGCAGTAACCCTGCAACAAAATGGAAGAGTCTGGCGTGTGCCCTTAAACAGCACGATTATTCGCAAATAATTGTTTTTCGGAGTTATGGCTATGCCATTAAAAGATAATAGAGTTTTGGTTCGCTGTGCGGTTATACCGCTCGCTCTTACTGCAATGGTATTAACCAATAGCTGCTCAAATAACGGCAATAAAAAAATTGCCGTAGAAAATGAAATGACCGCAATTGTGGCAGAGCAGGCTGAACGCAATAAAAAAGCAGTAGTGCCCGATGAAGTGACTAAAGCGCTGTTAGATAACAACACCATTAAAACCGGCAGCGGTAAAAAAGTGACCGAGCGTTTTGATGTGTCTGTGCGAGCTGTACACGCGAAAGATTTTTTCTTGGGTTTAGTGAATGGCACGGGCGTTAATGTAGTTGTTCACCCTGAAGTTACCGGTACAATTTCTCTCGATTTGAAAGATGTTACTATTGCAGATGTCTTGCGTGTAACTCGCGATATTTATGGTTATGAATACAAACAAGACCACGGTATTTACACTATTTATGCCAATGCGTTGAGAACGCAAGTATTTCATATCAACTATTTAGATGTTCAACGTGTAGGCGTTTCAGATACAGCTGTGTTAGTAGGGCGCGCGCAATCCAGTGGCCAAAATGGTGGTGGAAGTAGCGGTGGCGGTTCAGGCGGTAGCTCGGGAAGTAGCGGCGACACTGCAAATTTATTAGGCATGTTGGAATCTGCCGAGAAAAATAAATCCTCCGGCGGCGGCCAAGGCATTACTCCTGGCTCTCGGGTTCAGACCTTAAATCATACGGATTTCTGGTCAAGTTTACACAGTACAATAACCTCTATTATTGGCGGTGAAAGCGCTAGCCGCTCAGTTACCATATCACCCCAAGCAGGCATGATTGTGGTGAAAGCATTGCCGAGTGAATTAAGTGCTGTACGCGAATTTTTAGAACGTTCAGAGCTGAGTGTAAAGCGTCAAGTTATTCTAGAAGCAAAAATTTTAGAAGTGCGTTTAAGCGAAGGTTTTGAGGCGGGGGTAAATTGGGGAGCAATTAGCGGCCAATTAGCGCATGCTAAAAATATATCAGATGGTTTTGCTATAGGCGTTGATGGAACCAAAGCCGAGGTAAATGAGTTTAGGAATTTAAAGCGCTCTATTGTACTGACTGATAAGGATGGCGGCGAAACTATTCAGCAAATAGATGTACGTGAAGCCATTGGTGGTACTTTTTCATCGCTTTTAAAAGTTCAGGATATCACCAAAGTCCTTTCATTATTAGAGACACAGGGTTCGGTACAAGTTCTTTCTAGTCCTCGCGTTTCTACAGTGAATAATCAAAAGGCCGTGATTCGTGTGGGCTCAGATGAGTATTTTGTAACGGGCATTTCCAATAACACTACATCTAACGCCACATCTGTTTCAAGCACGCCCAATATAGAACTTTCACCGTTCTTTAGCGGCATAGCGCTGGATGTTACCCCGCAAATTGCCGAAGATGGCGAAGTGGTTTTACATATTCACCCCGTGGTGAGTGACGTTACTGATCAGCAAAAAAACTTTACGGTAGGTGATCAAGATTTCTCCTTACCTTTAGCTCTGCGTGGAATCCGTGAATCCGATAGCATTGTAAAAGCCAAAAATGGCCAAGTGATAGTACTTGGCGGTTTAATGCAAGAGAGCAAAAACAAAGTGGATGGTAAGCGCCCTCTGTTGGGCGATATTCCTTTGGTAAATAGTTTGTTCCGCACTAGAAATAAAGCGAGCTCAAAAACTGAGTTGGTAATTCTGTTGCGTCCAATCGTTGTGGATAGCGATACTTGGCAAAATCAATTAGAACAAAGCGAAACACGTATTCAAAAAATTGGCGATGAATACAGAAAACAATAAACATTCGTTTTACTGACAGGATAATTGTTATTTGAGGTTTTTATGTATCGCCAGCACTTTGGATTAGTGGAGCATCCGTTTTCGCTGACACCTGACACGCAATTTTTCTTTAATAGTCAGAGTCATCGCGAAGTGCTGAGTACACTTTTATTAGCGCTGCGCCATAGCGAAGGCTTTATCAAAATTGTCGGTGAAGTGGGTACAGGTAAAACATTGCTTAGCCGAAAGTTATTAGCCAGCCTTGGCGATAACTTTCTCACCGCTTATATTCCCAACCCCTATTTAACTCCTGAAGAGCTCAAATGGTTTTTGGCAGAGGAAATTGGTATTGCCTACTCGCCTGAAATACCGTCTTACCAACTCTTGCGTGAAATCAATCAGCGCTTGGTTGATTTGGCACAGCAAAAAAAGCAAGTGGTTCTCATTGTTGATGAAGCTCAAGCCATGCCACGCGAAACTATCGAGGCATTACGCTTACTGACCAATTTAGAAACTGAAAAAAATAAGCTTTTACAGGTTGTATTAATTGGTCAGCCTGAGTTAGATGACTTGTTAAATCGCCCTGACTTACGTCAGCTTAAACAGCGTATTGTTTTCTCAGAATATTTGCAGGGCATCCCTCGTGAAAGCTTGGCAGATTATATTGCCTACCGGCTTAGCTCGGCAGGTTATCGCGGTGCTAATCTATTTTCGCGCTCGGCGCTTGCATTACTTTATCGTGCCTCTGGCGGTGTTCCGCGTTTAATTAATGTCATTTCACACAAAGCCATGCTTGCGGCTTACGGTGAGAAAAGTGAAAAAGTTACGCGCAGTCATATGGCTAGAGCGATTGCAGATACTAGAGAGAGCCGTTCGATTGGTCGCGTATTAGCAAAACAAAATCTTTGGTTGTGGCCAGCCGTTGCAGTATTGGCGGCAGCTTCTGCATTGTTAATTCCTAGCTTTGTAGAAATTAATCTATGAGCCTGCTTAATGATATGTTACGCGATTTGTCACAGCATCAGCCTGTGGTGGATGGTGCAGAAGGTTATGACGAGCAACTTTTGCAATCATCATCAATCGCACCTAAAAAACATTATGCGTGGGTACAACTTAGCATTTTTTTTGTTATTGTTTTTATTGCTGTCTTGGTCATTAATGACGCAAGTAAAAAGCCATCGGGGGTTCAGCCTGCTATTGCAGTTGAACCTAAAAAAATATCCATCATTCACAATCAGGCTGAAGTAGTTCCTGTGCCAAGTGCAGCTGTTAGGTCAATTGCATTGGGTACTGAGAATGCAGTGGCCGAAACAGCCTCAAGAGGCTCAGAAAACACGATATTGCAAAATCATATTGGGGATTTATTGCAACAGGCTGAGCGAGCAATGGGGATGGATAGATTAACCACGCCCGTTGAAGATAATGCCTACGCCTATTACCAAAAAATTCTTAGCATGAGCGCAGATAATAGTGATGCAAAAGAAGGCTTGGATAAAATTGCGCAGCGTTATCTCACCAAAGCGCAAGAGCAGTCTCAGCTAGGTAATCTTGCACAAGCAGAAGCGTTGCTTCAGCGTGCAAGGTTCGTATCTGCCCGGTTTGTAGATGCACACACAGTTGAATTCAGTGAGCTAAGTAATCAAACCTTGGCAGCACAGGGCGCTCAAGAACTTATTGAAGCTCCAGCTCAGCCTGCGCAAACTGAGAGCATTAAACCTTTTGTGGTTGCCGAGGCTGTTGCAAAAGAGTCTTCGGTTTCAGTATTGCCTAATGCGGGTTGGAAAGATGAACAGCTTGCACGCCATGCGCAAGAGCTTATTCAAAAAGGCAAACAAAATGATGCACAAACACTGCTAAAAAACTTTGTGGCTAGCGAGCAAAAGCCTGCGCTTTCTGCTGCTTTGCTAGCTGAGCTTTATATTCAACAAGGTAATGCGGCAGCTGCAGACATTATTCTTGAGCAAACTCATTATCTTGAGGTAGATGTAAAATCAAAAATAAAAGCACAAATTCTCAGCCTGCAAGGTGATGATGCCCAAGCCATCACTGTGCTGGAAAAGAATTTAACCGCAGCGGATGTGAATGAAGGTTATAGGTCGCTCTTGGCAAGCCTTTACCATAAAACCGCAAATTATCCGCAATCTATTCTTAGCTACCAACGCTTAATAAATTCTTTTGGCGAGAAGCCTGCTTATTGGTTGGGTTTAGCACTTGCTTACGATGGTTTGTCCCAGCCTAAAAATGCCTTGCAAGCTTATGTGCGTTTGCGTGAATTTCCGCAGCTGCAAGAGCAAGTAAAACAATACACAGATCAACGAATTGCTGCGTTGCGCAGTCAGTGAAAGTGAAATTGAGAGTGAAAACAACATGCTAAATACATCAGCACCTAAGCGTATTCGTATTGGCGATTTGCTCGTCGAAAATAATATGATTACTGAAACTCAATTGGCGCATGCGCTGCAAGAGCAAAAGTTGAGTGGTCGTAAGCTAGGGAACCAATTGGTTGATTTGGGTTATGTTGATGAGAATGAGTTGCTCAACTTACTATCCACACAATTACATATTCCTTTCGTGCAATTAAAACAATTTCGGTTTGATAAGGATCTAGTGCAAACCCTGCCGGAAACCAGTGCACGTCGTTATCGCGTAATGGTGTTGCGCGAAGATTTTGATGGCCTGTTACTGGGTATGGCAGACCCAACGGATATTTTTTGTTTGGATGAATTACAGCGCATTTTGCAAAAAAATCTAAAACCGGCGGTAGTGCGTGAATCTGAATTGTTAGATATTTTGGATATCGCCTATAGCCACGCCAGTGAAATTGCGTCCTTGGCTGGTGAATTAGATGAGGAGTTACAAGAGTCTGCTGTTGACTTTGATGATTTTATTGCCGACTCCATTGATAGCGATGCGCCCGTTGTTAAGTTGCTGCAAAAAATATTTGAAGAGGCGTTAACTAACAAGGCTTCAGATATTCATATTGAACCCGATGAAAAAGTGTTGCGCATCCGCAACCGTATTGACGGTGAATTAATTGAACAGGTGATGAATGAAAAACGTATTGCTTCTGCTTTAGTTGTGCGCATTAAGCTTATGGCAAGCTTGGATATTTCTGAAAAGCGTTTGCCGCAAGATGGTCGTTTCAACTTAAAAATAAAACATCACAATATCGACGTACGTTTATCCACTATGCCGGTTCAGTTTGGTGAGTCTGTGGTGATGCGTTTGTTGGATCATACCGATGGTGTACGCAGTTTAGATAGTGTGGGTATGCCGCCAAATTTAGTGACGCGCTTTCGCAAAGTTATTACGCGCCCTCATGGTTTGGTATTGGTTACGGGGCCAACAGGCAGTGGTAAAACTACAACGCTTTATGGCGCTTTGTCTGAACTTAATACACCCCAGAAAAAAATTATTACGGTTGAAGACCCTGTGGAATATCGTTTGCCACGCATCAGCCAAGTTCAATTGCATGAAAAAATTGGTTTAACTTTTAGTAGTGTGTTGCGCGCAACCTTGCGGCAAGACCCAGATATTTTGTTGGTAGGTGAGATTCGCGATGCAGAATCTGCCGAGATTGCACTGCGCGCTGCCATGACGGGCCACTTGGTTTTATCCACACTTCACACCAATGATGCGATTAGCTCTGCATTGCGTTTGTTAGATATAGGTGTGGATGGCTATTTGGTAGCCACTTCATTAAAGGCGGTAGTGGCGCAGCGCTTGGTGCGTCGCATTTGCTCCAGCTGTATTCAAAACCATGTACCTGATGCTAATGAGTTACAGTTGTTGGCAAGTGTTTCAAAAGGCAAAGATTTTAGTCAATATCAATTTAAACAGGGTGCGGGTTGCCCGCATTGCAATAACACCGGCTATCGCGGCCGTATTGGAGTGTTTGAAATGTTGGAGTTGGATGCGCCTATGGCAGAAGCTCTGCGAAAATCGGATATTAACGGCTTCGCAATAGCCGCCAACCAAACGCCGAATTTTAAAACCTTAAGTCAGGCTGCTTTGGAGTATGCAGAGCAGGGTGTTACTACATTGGATGAGGTTATGAGTATTACGGCGCAAATTGAAGAGATTTCTTAATTCATTTTTTCGCAAGGGCTAAAGCTCCCGTCCATTTTTATGACGTTGAAATTTTATGGCTATATATCAATTTAAAGGTCGCAATGCTGAAGGTCGTCTCGTTAACGGCCAAGTAGATGCTACCAATACCGATGCGGCCGCCAATCAGTTGTTGGGGCGAGGCATTACCCCTGTCTCCATGGAGGAGCAGGTAGTTAAGCTTTCCTTGGGGGAAAAATTTGAGCGCGCGACAAATAGTGGAAAAGTTGAAAGTGTTGAATTAATTATGTTTGCGCGTCAAATGTATACCATTTCAAAATCGGGTATTCCCTTGGTGAAAGGTTTGCGCGGTCTTGCGGCTTCTTTGCGTAATTATACGTTTCAGCAGACATTGAATGATATTGTTGAGCGACTAGAAACAGGCGTAGAACTTTCAACGGCCATGCGCTCACACCCAAAAATATTTAACAATTTATTTATCAGTATGGTGAGTGTGGGTGAAAACTCTGGTCGATTAGATTTGGTGTTCAACCAGCTCAGCGAATACATGGAGCGCGATTTAAGTACCACAAAAAGTATTAAGACTGCTTTGCGTTACCCAACCTTTGTATTAATCGCCATTAGCATTGCAATGGCAATTATCAATATAAAAGTGATTCCTGCATTTGCGGGTATGTTTGCCAATTTTGGTGCACAACTGCCTTTGCCAACACGTATTCTGTTAGCGGTTTCAGATTTTTTTGTGGCTTACTGGGTGTATATGTTAGTGATTATTGTGGGGGCTGGCCTGTGGTTTACTAACTATATTAAAACCCATGATGGTAGCCGTTGGTGGGGCGAAAAAAAGTTAGGTTTAATTATTGTGGGCGATATTATTGAGCGTGCTTCGCTTGCGCGTTATTCGCGATCCTTCGGTTTAATGCTGGCAGCGGGCTTGCCTATTTCAAACGCTTTAGAGTTATGCGCGCGTGCCATTGATAACAACTATTTGGGCGATAAAATTCGCGGTATTCGTGCCGGTATTGAGCGCGGTGAAGGGCTTTACCAAACCCATCTTATTAGCGGCATGTTTACGCCGCTGGTATTGCAAATGATTTCGGTGGGTGAAGAAAGCGGACAAGTGGATACGCTCTTAGCAGAAGTAGCAGAATTTTATGAGCGTGAAGTAGAGTACGATACTAAATTGCTTGGCGACCGAATTGAGCCATTGATGATTGTTATTATGGCCGGCTTTGTAACAGTGCTTGCGTTGGGTATTTTCTTGCCTATGTGGGATATGTATTCCATTCAAAAATAGCTGCAGAGTTTACAATAACGGCAAAGCACAATGGATTTTCACAATGAAAAAAACGCTGGGTTTTACTAGCTTTGAATTTTATTTTGTGTTGTCTGTTATTGGCATAATTGTGCTGGTTGCTATGCAGCGTTATGTATACTTGGCAGAAGAAACTAAGCGCCTTAGTTTTGAAGTAGTTGCAAAACATTTCAACGCTTCTGTTTATAATCATCATGCACGTTGGGTTATGGCGCAGCAGCAAACTAAAACTTTTCAGTTAAATATAGATGGTTTAGATATTCAGTTTACGGCTCAGGGCTGGCCTTTAATGGTTGTCACTGAGAAGCCGCTATCGCCTATTGTGACTGTAGCAAGCTGTTTAAGTTTATGGAATAACCTGCTGCAAAATCCGCCCTCTATTTCTTCTGATGATGGTGACACCTATGGTTCACGAATTTATCATTTAAGCGTGTCGCAAGAGGGGGCTTGTCGCTATGAGCTAATCACCAAGTCCCCCGATGAGTTTTATTTTGAGTACACCCCCCTTTCTGGTCGCGTCATATTTCATACCCCGCCTATTACGAAAAATAACTAAGGCTTTATTTATGCGTGGATTGAGTTTCATTGTTTAGCTTTTGCATGAATTTATTTTAGAAAGCGTGGTATTTAGTGTTCTATTCGTTTACCGGTCACGTACCTGTGTGGACTGCACCTAAATGACCAACCTGCTGCGCAAGCCTGACCACCGAAACCGGAAAAGTGTGGCCAGTATGCTGACAGACTTGAACAATCAATCTAAACTCAATTAAGCCTAGAAATGGAAAGCCCAGCACATTTCTGTGCTAGGCTTGAGTTTCAAACTGGACTCTGATTTTATGGGTAGTACCTTGCCCCTCCTTTTTTCATAAGTTCAATTTGCTCTTGCAACCCACTGTAATCAACTACATATTCCAAAAAATCTTCTTGCATCATTAAGACATCAAATTCAACTGCATCATGTGGTGGCTCCCATTTCCCAAGGGCAATGTATTTTTCTGCGCCCTGAAAGAAAAAAGTAGTAGGTTCTTCAGCACCACCCAATATATTTTCACCAATAAATACATAGGTTTTTATATCAGGTATTAGTAAATCTTTATCATGAAAATCTACAGTAAAATAAATTGCATCTGGAACTAATAGGAATTTTTTCATTTATTTTGGAGCCTTAAAATCTGGACATTCTGGTGGCTCTTCAGTACATACACAGCCAACACTTCCAGGTACATTTCCTATTTCGGGCACTACTTGCCCCTCCTTAATGCCTGGCCCAGTTTTAAGTGTTCTAGTACAACTTTCCATAGATTTTCCTTGCATATCACAACTGGCTTTGCATTCATTCGTTTCTGCTACTGTGCAACGCTTGTAAAAATATTTTGTTTTCGGAACTGCAGAATCATTATGAGGATGCCCCAAATCATAAGGATCAGCCGGATCATAAGGAACATTGGGCTGATATTGAGGCTTGGGTGTTGGAACAAGCCAAGGAAGTAACCATGGCAAAAGAGGTCTGGTGATAGATTGCAATCCTTGAGGATCAATTTTAATAATTGGATTCAAATCTACATAAGAATAAGTATTGATGCCGCCTTCGAGACCAATCGGATCACTTTCAATATAGCGGTGTTGGCTGTAGTTCTGAAATGAATAATGCGAAAGTGCTTTTTTGCTTCTAAGAAGGCTTTGCACTTTTAGATATATCTAAATCTTAGGTGCTCGTAATTCAGGCTAGTAAAGGAATTCAATATTTTCAAGATCGACTTTTACGTGATTCATGTCTGTGGAGGTATTTTTATACTTTATAACTGGCAACCTGTCATTAATCGACTATATTCAATCTATCAAGCAACTTATTTCGTTGATGGCGTAAACCTCAGCGAAGCAAGGATGAGCTTTAGAAGTGCTCTTGTAAAAGAACTTTCGGTGTTAGGGCCTTGTAAACGTTAAACTTAATCGTACAACACACTATCTGTTTGGAGCTTCCTTATGAAAACTCAACAATCTGGTTTTACACTGATTGAGCTTATTGCTGTTATCGTAATTTTAGGCATTTTGGCGGCTACGGCGTTGCCAAAATTTGTGGATATGTCTGGTGCTGCGCAGCAAGCTGCTGCAGATGGCGTTGCTGCTAATTTAAGTAGCGGTATGGCGCTGAACTATGCTGCGGCTGTAGCAACATCAGCGGGTGTCTTGGGGGGGCCAACGCCAGTCACAATGACTACTTGTGGTTCGGCTGCCAGTATATTGCAGGGTGGTGCTTTGCCTTTGAACGGTTATTCGGTAGCAGCAGCACCAGTGTCAACCCCCGGCGCTGCTTTGGGTGATTTGGTTGCCTGCGAAGTGAGTTTGCTCAAAGGGAGCGTAACTAAGAAAAGTCCATTTAATTTGATTTATGTGCCGGCTCCTTAATTAATGCGCTCTAAACGTGTTGTGTGGTTTTTATGCAAAAAGGTGAGAGAGGTTTTACCCTTATTGAATTGATTACTGTCATGATTTTAATCAGTATTCTTTCAGTAACCTTGTTCTCTCGCCTCGGCAGTGTAAATAGTGCCAATATCCAAGCAGGCCGCGATGATCTCATCGCGGCCTTATTTTTTGCGCAACAAACCGCAATGGCACGCAGCAATATTCAACTGATTCTTACGGCTAACACAGTGAGCGTTACCGAGAGCGGTACGCCGATAAAAGTTCACGCCCAAGGATACCCTCTAGCTTTTCCGTCTGGAGTCACCACCACGCCAGTAACCTTGAGTTACGATAAGCTTGGGCGCACCACGGCAACCACTATTTCTTTAAGTGCAACCGGCGGTTTAAGTGCAAGCATTACGCTTGAAGCGAGTGGTTATGCGCACTAATTTTTTAACATACACGGCAAAAAAACATTTTCAAAACGGTGTAAGCCTGATTGAGATGATTGTATTTATTATTGTGGTTGGCATTGCGAGTAGCGCACTTTTTGCAACTTATAATTACAGCCTTTTGCACAACACAGACCCGCTGATTCAAGTGCGCGCATTGGAGTTGGCGCAGGCTAAGTTGGATGAAGTACTTGCGTTAAAATACGATGCGAATACTCCAACCGGTGGAATCCCCGCCTGCGGTACGCCAACCGGTGTTGCCTGCAATAATACGCCCGATGCCAATATGAACGATGTAGATGATTTTAACGGCGTGAGCGATACACCTTATACGGGTTACACCCGCAATGTGACTGTAACCACTGCGAATGATGAAAAACTGGTTACGGTAAGTGTTACAGCCCCTAGAGGTTTCTCGGTTACGCTTGCTGCTTACAGGGCAAATTTTTAATGTTGCGCCTATCTGTTTTTAAAAACCCTGCTTTTAAAAACCCTGCTTTTAAAAATCGTGCGTTTAACATTCTTGGTTTTAAAAAATCCACACGTGGATTTACGCTAATCGAAATGATTGCGGTTATTGTTATTTTATCGATCTTAGCCGCTATGGGTGGAACCTTTGTGGTTGAATCCACTAAGTCGTATCAATTGTCGCAAACCCGCACTCGTTTAGTGAATACCGGCCGTCAAGCTATTGAACGCATGTCGCGCCAATTGCGTATTGCACTGCCTAACAGTGTACGGCTGACCAACTCCAATATGTGCGTTGAATTTATGCCAATTGCCAGTGGTGGCAATTATCTTGGTCATTTCCAAAATGCAAACTATAAAGAAGACTACGTGCCAGATGCCTTGAATGGCGCATCGCCGGCAGACATCTTAGTAGTATCACCCCATGAAATAGAATTTGGTACAGCACAATTTGTCAGTATTGGCGCTATGGCGGCTACTGAGGTTTATGGTGTAAACCCTGGGTCGCGCGCTGCTTTAGGTTCACGCACCAATACACAGCTTACGCTTGCGGCGGCAAGGGTATGGCAGCGCAACTCTGTGAATAAGCGGTTTTATTTGTTGAATGCCCCCCATGCTTTTTGTGTGGTAAATAACGAATTGCGTTTTTACGATAATCAGGATGCGACCAGTGCAGCGGTTGATTTAAGCTCTAGCTATAGCCTGCTGGCCGCTAATGTTGTTGCAACAGCGCCTTTTGCATTAACGGCGGGCGCGGAAAACCGTAATACGCTTGTGCAATTTACTATTGCTTTTGCACATAAGGCAGAATCTGTAGCATTCAATCATTCGGTGATGATACGCAATGTCCCTTAAATTAATTCACTCGAAGCCAATACATAAACAGCAGCAGGGTTTTTTATTGCCCTTGGCGATTTTTATCGTAGTGGTGATGGGTGTGTTTGCGTTGGTACTTTCACGTAATACGATTCAGGTCAGCACGTCTGCTGTACAAGAAGCTATTTCAACTCAGGCATTTTATGCCGCTGAAAGTGGTGCGCAGCGTGGGATGCAGGTATTGTTTTTCGATACTACGCAAGCCTTAACTCGGCAAGCCGTTGATGGCCGATGCGTTGCGCTCAACACGACCTATACCTTTACAGTGTCAGGTTTAAATAATTGTTCTGCGGTGGTGACTTGTACTTGCCAGTTTCAAGATGAGACTCATTGCGCACCCATTACACCGGCTAATTACACGGCGGCTGCAGCGTCAAATAAGTTAAGCAGTTTTTACAGAATTACGAGTGCTGCAACCTGCGGCTCTGGGAATTTACGTGCAGAGCGAACGATTGAAGCGGGTTCTTTTTTAAAGCAGGAATAATTTATTCAGGCATAAAAATATAGGCTGGCTTACCTTTTTGGATACATCGAATGTATAAGATTGTTTTAGATTGCCTAATGGATATTTACCTAGCACCGATAAAACGTTGCTGTTGCCTAGGGTTATGGCTGAGTTTATGCGTGGCTTTTAGCGCGCAGGCCGCCACCTATAATTTAACCAGTGGCAGCTACCCACCCTGCAATACCAGTTGGAGTGTCAGCGGTACAACCTACACCTGCACAGGCAATGGCCGCGTCACGCTAGCCAGTGGCGATATTTTAACCGCAAGCACCACCATTAATATCGTTGCAAATAATGGTTTTTCGCTAAACAACAACACTATAGGTTCGGCTTTAGCCAATATTAATCTTACGTCTTCATACGGAACCATAGTGGCTGCGGGCACCAATACTATTTTTGGTGCCCTACAGGGAGGTAGCGGTGCTGTCACGCTGGTTGAGAGTACGGTTTCTGGAGCAATAACCACTAGCAGTAACATCAATTTAACCGGGGGCAGTGTTGCCGGTTTGGTGACAACTACAGGCAATACAATAACCACGAACAACACGAGTTTATCGGCGGGAGCTAGGGCGCAATCGGGCATGACAATAACTGGAGGTGTTCTATCGGGCGCATTTGTTATGACATCGAATAACCCTTTGGTAATGACTAACGTGGTTATGACCAGTGGGAGCATATCGGGTGCCAGTACGGTTAGTATTGCGGGCAGCAAGCTTGGGTCATCAGCGGCAACCATATCCATCACTTCAACCAGCGGGGCGGTAAGCCTTAGTTCAACCACGGTATACGGCAATTTAACCGCACCTAATTATTCAACCATTAATGTGAGTTCGGGCAGCTTGGTCACGGGTAACTGTTTACCCAATTCCACCCCAGCTAACGCCTGTAATGTCGCCCCCGTTTGTACTACGGGGTTGATAGGCGGTTTAGTCGGTAACTATTTTAACAATAGAACCTTGACCGGTTCGCCGGCGGGCACACGTATAGATAACAGTGTTAATTTTGATTGGGGCTCAGGTGCCACGGGTGTTGCAGGGGTGGCTACTAATAACTTTTCTGTGCGATGGACGGGTTTTTTGCGCGCACCAACCACGGGCAACTATCAATTCCAAACAGCATCGGATGATGGTGTGCGTTTGTGGGTTAATAACCTACTGGTGATAAACAATTGGACAGATCATGCGGTCGCTACCAATACAAGTGCTAATGTGAGCTTAGTGGCCGGCCAATCTTACCCTGTAACCTTAGAATTCTATGAAAACGGCGGTTTGGCCGTTATGAAATTAAATTGGAAAATCCCTGCGGCTAGCCTATTTACCGCCATGAATACTCAGGCGGGGGTGATACCGAATACCAGTTCGTCCTGTGGCGCGGCAACTGTGGCTGGCTACACAGTTGCCTCCAGTGGCACGGGCATAACGTGCGCAGGTGAACCAATTACCTTTACTGCAGTAGATTCAAGCGGTACTGCAATAGCACCGCCATTAGGTACTAACGTAACCTTATCCACATCGCCCGCAACGGGTTCATGGGTTGGGGGGAATACTTTTAGTTTTAATGGCACAGTAAATTCCTTTACCAAATATTTGCAGCAAACTACCCCAGCAGCTCTTACCTTGACTATTACTGATGGAACTAGAACCGGCACAGGTGCGATTAATTTTGTCAATTCCGCGTTAAAGTTTTATAGCGATGCATCGGGTTCTCTCGCCTCGGCAACCATGGCTAATCAGGTTGCAGGAACGCTTAACGGCTCTCCCATAGTAAAAGCCATTCGTACCGACACTGTCACAGGTGCCTGTGTTGCGCAAACAACGGGTACGCGTTCGGTCAATATGGCCTATGTGTGCCGTAATCCAATCGCTTGTATTTCTGGCCAAACATTCACGGTTAATGGCACGGCTATCCAAGCGAATGCCAATGCAAATTTAGCCAGCCCGAGTTATTTGCCCGTAAGCTTAAATTTTAATGGCTCAGGTATAGCCAGTATTCCGTTGAACTATTCAGACGTTGGGCAAATTAGGCTGCTCGCGCAATTAAACTTGAGTGCTTCTGGTAATGACCCTGCCATCAGTTTAGCGGGGAGTAGTAATGACTTTGTGGTGAAACCTGCCACCTTGGTGGCATCCTCTATCCAATCTAATTCAGCTACACCTAATCCCGCTGGAACCACGGGGACATTTGCTACTTCAGCGTTTTTACCTGGTGGAACACCTTTTCAGGTGAGTGTTGAGGCGCGCAATTCGTCGGGGCAACGCACGCCCAACTTTGGAAACGAATCGCCCGTCAATCAAAATAATATTGTGTTGAGTAACCTTGCTTTGGTTTATCCGGCATCGGGTGGCGTTGCAACCCCATTAACAGGTACATCAAGTTTTTCGCCAACAACACCGGCCGGCACATTTATCAATTCAAATGTGATATGGGATCAAGTGGGGAGCTTTACCGTGCAGCCGCGTTTGGCCGATAACGATTATTTGGGGGCAGGGGATATAACCCCAACGACAAGCCCCACCATAGGCCGGTTTTATCCCGATCATTACACCCTAAAGCCAACGTCGTTGGTTATCAATAATTGTGCTGCGTCGCCCTCCCTGATTTACATGGGGCAACCTGCAGCCAGTTGGAGTTATACCTTGGAGGCACAGGGTATTACAGGTACGGTGATGCAAAATTATGGGCTATACGGCAACCCAGTAGCCAAACCTTACGGTGTTGCAGAAAATGCCAATGATGGTGTAAACCGCATGGCTCGATTATCGGCTGCAACCTTAGCGATAGATTCAGGTGTGTGGGTACAAGGTGTTTGGTCTCCCACGAGCCCCGGCGCAAGCTTTGATCGTGCCGCTACGCCCGACGCGCCACTTAGCAGCCTACAGCTAGGGCTTGGCGTAACCGATAGTTTCGATTCGCGCAGCTTGTCAGTTAAGGACATGAACGTCGCAACCACTACCGCTTGTAGCGGTGCAAGCTGCGCAGAGATTGCATTGGGGGCACCTTGGGATGTGCGTTTTGGTCGTTTGCGTTTAGATGACGCCTTTGGCCCCGAAACTCATCCGTTGTTGGTAAATTTCGTAACCGAGTATTGGACGGGTAACTACTTTGCGGTCAATGCGAATGATTCATGCACCCAGGTTCTCCGCACGGCTATTACTTATCCGGCGGGAGCCATCTCTATCGATGACAATCGCACCGTAAATTTAACGGGTGGTTCTACACAGGGGACTTACATCAGCTTAAGCCCAACCCATGTAGGTTTTAATGCAGGCAGTGCGGGGCAACAATTTACGTCACCCAATGGCGGCACCGGTGAGTTTGAGGTGGGCGTAAATTTAACGGATTTGCCGTGGCTGCGTTTCGATTGGGATCAGAACGGCGATTACTCGGATGTGAGTTTGCCTAATGCAACCTTTAACTTTGGCTCCTATCGCGGCCATGACAGAATTATTTACTGGCGCGAAAGATTGCAGTAGCCAAAGATTCGCGCTCGGCGATAACTTACTAAACTCCCGTTTCTGTTCATTAATAAGAAGTGCATTATGGAAATGACCATCACCACGCCCAGTTTACTTTTCCCTGCGATTTCGTTGCTATTGTTGGCCTATACCAACCGTTTTGTGGTGTTAACCAATGTCATTCGTCAGCTAAGCAGCGTGGAAAATGCCGTCTCGCAAGTTCTTGTTCGTCGTCAAATAGATAACCTGCGGTTGCGTATTCAGGTTATTCGCCGTATGCAAGCCTTTGGGGTCTTGTCATTTGTGATGTGTACCTTGTCTATGTTTGCGCTACTCATGCAATGGTCAGTTGCGGGTCAATTACTATTCGCCAACAGCCTGATTTTGTTGGTGATATCGCTGTTGTTTTCGTTCTACGAGGTCAATATTTCAACGGAAGCCATCAATATTGAGTTAGAGAAGTTTGATGCACGAGTTGGTGGTACAGAGCAAACCAACGAGAAACCGGCAGGCTAGTCTCTCGTTAGTTTATTAATATAGTAATAAGAGAAATTAAGTCTTAGCGCCTAGAAATCCCTTTTTACGCGGGTCATTAATTCTGCGTTATCTCTGGCGCACACTGTTTTGTCAGCAAACGATGTTGATGCCACTTTTGCCTGCCTAGTACCTCCGCGCACATACATTGACTGAAATACACAAAAAAATATTGATATATAGAACGCATTTTTTGAGCAGATGGCTCGTAACTGTTTTGGCACTAAGTCTGGCATTAAGTTTGGCATTAAGGTCGAACGCTGCTACACTTTGTAAGTGGAAATTATGCAAATAATTTTTAACGGAAAACTGATGCTGTTCGATACTCTACAAATGCTACGAGGCTAACGTTCATGCGCTCCAACAAAAACTCCTGGTTCCATCCTCATGTCACAAACGCACTTTTCTCCTCGGCGTTGTTGACAGCCCTGTTGGTAGCCTTGTGTGCGCCGCTTGCCGCCATAGCCGCCAGCTTGCCAGAACGCATTAGCTTTCAAAACATTATGGAAAACAAAGACCTTGCGTTGGGCGAAGGCAGGTCACTGTTTCAAGACTCGGATGGTTTCATGTGGTTTGGTGGGGGCAATGCACTTATTCGCTATGATGGTTACGAATTTCGCCAAATTGAGGTAATGGAAAACGAAGAAAAACCTGGCGAAAAAGAGGCGGTAAAAGCCGTTCAACATATTTTTGAGGATAGTCACCACAACCTATGGGTTGCCACAAGAACCGGCATACTGAAATTTAATACTGATACAGAAAAATTAATTCGGATTAAAGATGCTGAAGATCAGGCCATAAAACTATCCACCAGCGACGTAATGCAAATTCTAGAATTACCAACAGGAGAAATAATTGCCTGCTCTATCTCCGGCTTGTTTGTGATAGATCCACAATCACTTAAATACACCGTGATAGTGCCCGACAACAAAAAGCAACAATGGCTTCACAGCACCCGAGTTAACGCCGCATTTCTTGATGGTATGGGCAAGCTTTGGTTAGGCACAGAAGAAGGTATTGAACAGGTTGATTGGAAAACTAAAACATTTACGCTCTATAAAATAAATTCGGAACACCCCGACTTAGTGCCCGACAATCGTGTTGCCGATATTATTTCCGACAGAGCTGGAAAATTTTGGCTCGCCACTGCAAATGGCATAGTACATTTTGATCCAACAACTCAAAAAGGGACTCGTTATTCGAATGATCCTGCAGATCGTAATAGCTTAGGCAGCAATGATGTTTGGAAACTTCTGCTCGATTCACAAGGGGTGCTATGGGTCGCCTCTGATGGTGGCGGCGTTTCTGTTTTCGATAAAGAAAAAAATCGTTTTATTAATCATCAATACGAAGCGGGTCGTGCGGGCTCCATTAACTCCAACCAAGTTCGCACAGTATTTGAAGATAAGAGCGGTGATATTTGGGTGGGAAACTACCCTGTAGGCATAAACTTTTTTGATCGTTCAAGCGCGCCTATTACATCCTATTCTCGCGATATTTCTAACCCAAACAGTTTAAGCCACAATACCGTGTTATCCGTTCAAGAAGATAAAAAGGGGAACTTATGGCTGGGTACTGACGGTGGCGGCCTCAATTTTTTCAACCGCGAAACCGGCGATTTTACCAGTTTTAAAAGCGACCCTAACGACCCCACTACCATTAATGGCAACGCTGTTCTCTCTGTTTATATTGATTCAACCGGTCTTATTTGGACCGGTGTGTGGGGTGGTGGCGTTGCCAGTTTTAATCCCGTCGATAAAAAATTTACCCGTTACCCGTTTGACAAGCAACGAAAAATAACGGAACGCACAACAACCTCCAACAGGTTGAATAGCGCCCCGGTTTGGTCAATTCGCGAAGACAAAGATCACAATATGTGGATTACCACGCATAGCGGTGGCGTTAGCAAATACAATCGCGAGACAAAACTATTTACGCACTACGTACACATCGAAAGTGATCCTGAATCACTGACGGGTGACTTAGTATGGAACACTTTCGAAGATTCAAAAGGTAACTTTTGGGTAGGTACAAGCTCCGGCCTAAACCTTATGAATCGTGAAAAAGAAACCTTTACGCGCTATGTTACAGACCCTAAAGATCCGACCAGTTTAAGCAACCCATCGGTGCTCGTCATATTTGAAGATAGTAAGCAAAGACTGTGGCTTGGTACCGATGCGGGCCTTAATTTGTTTAACCCTGAAACCAAAAAATTTACGATCTACAATAAAAAAAGCGGCTTTATTGACGACACCATTCGCAATATTGTTGAAGACACCAATGGCAACTTGTGGTTAAGCACTAATAATGGTTTTATTTCATTTAACCCTGAAACCCAAAAAATAAAAAATTACAATCGTATTAGCGGGCGTTTGGTTGGTGGCTTTCAAACACGCTCCGGATTCATCAGCAGCCGTGGCGAAGTTATTTTTGGTGGCGTTAATGGGCTTCGCATTTTCAAACCGACAGAGCTTACCGATAATACAAATGTGCCGCCGATCGTTTTAACCGACTTCAAAATATTTGCTGATACCATCACCGTAGGCGGGCCAGATAAACTACTAAAAAGCACCGTTAATCGCACCGATTTAATCCAATTGGATCACACCAGATCCATGTTTGTCTTTGGCTTTTCAGCGCTAAATTTCCGCGATACTGCAAAAAATAAATATGCATACAAGCTAGAAGGCTTTGACAAAGACTGGATGGATGCAGGCAGCCAGCGCGTGGCAAAATATACCAACTTGAATCCAGGTACCTATGTTTTTAAGGTCAAGGGCAGCAACAATGATGGCGTATGGAACGAAGAAGGAAAATCTATCACGATTATTCAATTGCCTCCGCCCTGGAAAACCTGGTGGGCCTATACACTCTATGCCTTAACCTTGCTCGGTATTGTTGTATGGTTTATCTACCAACAGCGCAGAAAGCGCCAATTGATTGAAGAACAAAACCGAATTCTCGAAATTAAAGTCAACGAGCGAACGGCGGAAGTTAGAGAAAAAAGTAAAGACATTCAGGCCATGCTCAGCAACATCCCCCAAGGCCTATTTACTGTGCAAGATAATGGAAAAATTCACCCAGAGTATTCTGTTTATTTAAAAACTATTTTCGAAACTACAGATATTGCCGGGCGTCACGTTAACGATTTTCTCTTTCACGGTGCTGCAATTGCTAGCGATGCACTGGACTCTGCGAAGGCCGCCATTTTTGCCATTATTGGTGAGGATGAGATGAATTTTGGTTTTAACAAATCGCTCCTTCTCAGTGAGTTTGACATTAATATTGGCGCAAAGAAAAAATGCCTTGCCCTGGATTGGAACCCCATTATTGTGGATGATGTTGTTAATAAACTGATGGTATCCGTGCGCGACGTTACGCAAATTCGTCAAATGGAAAATGCAGCGCTTGAGCAAAAGAGGCAGCTCGATATTATTAGCCAGCTATTGAATTTGTCGGCAGAGAAATTCTTAAGCTTTGAGGAATCCTCTATAGGTTATATTCAGGTTATTCGCGAAGTGATTGAAGCTACGCCACAACGCAATGAGAAAGTCATCGCGTTAATGTTTAGAAATATGCACACCATAAAAGGCAACAGCAGAACCTATGGGTTTACGCACCTGAGCAATACCGCCCACGAAATCGAGTCAACCTACAGCATTTTAAAAGTTTCTGAGCAAGCCATTTGGGACCCAGAAAAATTACTTGAGGATTTGGAGCACATGGAGAAAGCACTCGCAGAGTATTCTCACGTATATCGCACGGTATTGGGTCGAGGAAACGACTCGGGCTCAAATCGAACCAAAGGATTCTGGATGCACAATACAATTATGGATAAAATTCAAACCTATGTTGATACCAAAGAACTCACAAAACTGAAAGTGTACCTTAGTCAAATCAATGCGAATTCTATAGAGCGTAATCTCGTTGATGTGGTTACATCGCTCTCTTCTATTGCATCGCAACTCGACAAAAAAATGCCGGTAGTGACCATTGAACCGAGCAATGTGCGTATCAAAGTAAAAGCACAGGAATTACTGATTGATGTTTTTTCTCACATACTTCGCAACGCCGTTGACCATGGGCTGGAAAGTACAGAAGAACGCATTCTTGCAGAAAAGCACCAGCACGGAGCCATTACAATTCGTTCAAGCATTGAAAATAATGAGTTGCATATTTCCACCCAAGACGATGGCCGCGGCCTTAATATTCAAGGCCTGTTTAACAAGGGTGTGCAAATGGGCAAATGGAAAAAAGACGACAAGCCCAGCGTTGCGGATATTGCTGATTTGATGTTTCAGCCAGGCGTCACCACCAAGACAGCGGTCACTGATATTTCCGGGCGAGGTGTTGGGTTGGATGCGGTAAGGCAATTCCTAGCCGAGCAAGGCGGCAAGGTCTTTGTGAAATTACATACCGAAGAAGCTAAATCACCAGACTTTATTCCCTTTGAATTGGTTGTCACTTTGCCTTCACGTTTATTTTTTGAAGCAGAAGAAAGCGAAGTGGCAGCGGACGAAACTAAAAATCCGTGATTCATAAAAAAGCCTAAGCCAGAACCGGCAGAGGCTTTAATATTACTTGCAAGTCAGAAATAAAGAATACGGTTTGCCTCATAAGGTTTTGAGTCAAACAGTATTCTTTATGTGTGACCCGTTGGTAGGTTTCAGTGGTGAACATCTTCGCCGGGTGATTCTAAGCGTACATCTACCGCAAGTTCATCAGCAATAATATCCAGCTGCTCGTAGAACTCATCCATATCCACCGATTTAGGCACTTGAATCAAACCCGTCGCCTCAAACATAGGCTCGCCTGACCACGGCATACTTGAGCAAGCGGTTTCCAGCTCGCTCATGTTAATATGGCGGCTGGCAAAGGCCTGTGCGATTTCAAACACAATCCCAGGGCGGTCACTGCCCACCACACTGAATTGAAATTCTTTGCCGGTAGGCTTGATGGTTTCGGCAGCGGATTCCACCACAATCTTCAGCCCCTGATCGTTCAAGCTTCCCAGTGCTTCGCGTAGGGCGGCTTCACTTTCGCGGTCAATTGCAATTTGGAGAATACCGGCGAATTTACCTGCCAAATGCGCCATACGGCTTTCTAACCAGTTGCCTTGGTGCTGAGTAATGGTTTGCGCCAAAAGCTCTACAACACCGGGTTTATCATCGCTAATAATGGTTAAGACTAATTGTGTTTGCACAGTGATTTCCTTTTTATGATTGATGAGCAAGTGATGCCTTAAGAGTAACTTTCTCCTAGTAGCCAAACAAGCAAAATATGAAGTGGCCGATTTATGATTATCCCCTATAAACAGATTTCACCGGATGCCCTGCAAGGCTTGATTGAAGAATTTATTACCCGCGAAGGTACGGATTATGGTGAAATGGAATTTTCTCTTACACAAAAAGTAAGCCAAGTTGAACGGCAATTGGCGCGTGGCGATATTGTGATTGTGTTTGATTCTGCCACTGAAAGTGTATCTATTTTAACCAAACATGACGCCAGTATTATTGAGCCCAATAACGACTGAGCCTTAAACTCACATAAGCTATTTAACACACAGAAGTTATTAATACAGAGAAGCTATGAATCATTTATTTTTGCACTGTCGTGCAGGTTTTGAAAAAGAATGCGCCGCAGAAATTACCGATTTGGCGGGTGAGGTGGGTGTTTATGGTTACAGTAAAACGAAGGACAACTCTGCCTATGTTGTATTTATTACCCATGAGCCAAATGGGGCCATGCAAATTCAACAAGAATTGCGGTTTCGTAAATTAATTTTTACTCGCCAATGGTTTGTGACCCAGGCGCCTATTACCGATTTACCGGTAACGGATCGCGTCACACCTTTACTTGCGGCTGCACAGCAATTTCCCATCGCGCGTGAATTGTTATTGGAAACTGTGGATACCAACGACGGTAAAGAGTTGTCTGGCCTCAGCAAAAAATTTACTGCTCCGTTCAGTACTGCCTTGCGTAAAAATCAATTGATAAGTGTTAAAAGCCCATGGCGTTTACACTTGGTTTTTATTACGGGTACGGAAGCTTATTTGGGTGTGAGCTTGTATAGCAATAGTTCCCCGTGGCCTATGGGTATTGCACGCTTGCGTTTACCCAAAGAAGCACCTAGTCGCGCAACCTTAAAGTTAGAAGAGGCTTGGCACCATTTTGTTCCCGCAGCAGATTGGGACACGCGTTTAGCATCGGGAATGTGTGCCGTTGATTTGGGGGCAGCACCCGGTGGTTGGACATGGCAATTGGTTCAGCGTGGTATGTACGTAGAGGCGGTTGATAATGGCCCTATGGATAAAAATTTGCTGGAGACAGGGCAGGTGCTGCACATACTCACCGATGGTTTTATGTATGAGCCTAAAAAGAAAGTAGATTGGTTGGTGTGCGATATTGTGGATAAGCCCGCGCGCGTTTCCAGTATGATTATTCAGTGGTTTGGTAAAGGTTATTGCCGTGAAGCTGTATTTAATTTGAAGCTGCCGATGAAACAACGTTATCTGGAAGTAAAGAAGTGCGAGGAACGGATTCTAAAAGAGCTAACTAAATTAGGGCTAGATGTGGATATTCAATTTAAACAGCTCTACCATGACCGCGAAGAGGTAACTGGGCACTTGCGTGTTTTCAAATAAAAAACACGCTAGTGGTAAGCGGTTTTATCGGGTGTGGTGTGTTGCAGAATCCACTCAGTTAATTGCACCCAGTCTTCAATGAGTGTGCGTAATTGATTTAAATGCTCGGGGGGCATGTCGTGCTTTTGTAAGGCTTGCTCTCCAATATCTGTTAGCGCAGATACTATTTTGCCAATAGCGTGAGCAGAAAGGGATTCGTAAATTTCAGCGTTAAAATACATTTCTCCCGTGTGTGATCCCTGAATGGTTTCGTAGGGTGCGAGATGAATATGCGACAAGGTATTTTTAATCGCGTTTGCTAAACCTGGATTATTATTATGCAATAATCTAAATGTCAGCTCTAATGCTTGGCGACTAAAAAAATCATCTGGCATATGTGTTTCAATCGGAATCCGAGACATCGAACTGTGTTCCCCGGTAGTCTGTAGTTAATCCATTGATTTTAAATATCCTCAGCTAGAGTTTAGCAATAGAATATTTTTTTGCCGTTTGTTTTTAGACGAAGTAATACTATGAAGAGTGAAATTGATAAAATTTTAGATACCAGTGGTTTGCTGTGCCCAGAGCCAGTGATGATGTTGCATAAGGTTGTGCGCGAGGTCACAGCGGGAGCCATTATAAAAGTGATAGCAACAGATCCATCAACTACGCGCGATATTCCAAAGTTCTGCCAGTTTCTTGGACATGAATTATTGCAGCAAGAAAGCGATGAAAAAACATACACCTATATTATAAAAAAGAATCCTGGATAAAATTTATTGTAGGTGATCGGTTACATGTAATTTTACGCTAATTTTATTGCAGTGTTTTTGAGCGCTTGTATGGTTAAGATGCCAGAAAATGTCGCCAGTGTTTGCCTCGTTCGTGGCGAAATTAGGAGCGATACAGGTTCGCACAATCGCAATTGTGGATTTAAAGGGCGAAGTGTCTTAAGTAACCTGTCACCTTAGGGCGACAGGGTAATAAGTCAGACGTCGTCAACCAGCAGTGAAATAGCGGCAAGAGCTTCGGGGTCTTGCGCTTTTATCTTGTTGGCAATTTGATGTTGGAAAAAGTAACGAAAATTGTCGTTGGTTTGTGCGGCATAAAGGCAGTCATCACCCGGCAGCACAGGCGTACTAACAACCTTGGCGTGATCAGCCAACATGCCATAAATACTGCCGTCATGGAGCAGCCGCCAACTAACAACTTCAACCAGTGACAAGTGTTTTTGACCCGGTGTGGCCAGAACTGCATGAGTTCCAATCATATCCGGCACTTCCTGAACAACGTCATCGTCGTTTTCGCATTCAACTTCGTAATAATCGGCGGCGGTTTCCAGCTCGACAATCTTATGAATGGGCGCTTCGAAGAACACGTCATCAATCCCCTGATCGTAATAACCCTCAAAGTGACCATTTAAAGGGTCGCAGAGGTCGGGGCAGGGTACAATATCGTTCAGCCAGGGTACCAAACCGACAACATCGCCATTAGCGCGCAAACCCCAACAGAGGATTTTGAGGCTAAAGAGCTTTTCGGAGCTGGTATCGTTGGAATAGAGCATTTCAAGACCATCAAGCTCAGGGGCTAGACGTATAAAGCGCTCATCGTGCAGGGTAGAAAAGGTTTTGCCGGTGAAGAAATCGACCACGTTGTCCATATTGTGGGTTGTGTCTGAGGTCTTCATAATGCCACCCCCTCGGTTCTAGCGGTTGGTGATAGCCTGCTGAGTACGCCGCGTTGAAGGCTTGCGTCATGGATCCCAGCGATGAAAGAAGAGGCTTTTCGCGCCGTCTTCAAACCAAGTATATGCTAAAGATTTGCAACACAACACCTTTTCTATAAAAAAGACAGTGGCTTTTAAGAGAATATTTATGAAAATACTGGCGGATGAAAATATCCCATTAGTTAACGAGTTTTTTCAATCGATTGGAGAGGTTGTTACGCGCCCCGGTCGAACCATGAAAAATGATGATGCGCGTGATGCGTCGGCATTATTAGTTCGCTCAGTAACCCATGTAAATCAAGCGCTCTTAAATTCAAGTAAGGTGAGTTTTGTTGGCACCTGCACTATTGGTGTGGATCATTTAGATCAACCTTGGCTGCAGAATAATCATGTAGAATTTTCCAGTGCTCCCGGTTGCAATGCCAATTCAGTTGTTGAATATGTCTATGCAGCGCTCTGTCATTTAGATGTGAATTGGCGCGATAAAAAATTTGGCATTATCGGTTGCGGCAATGTTGGCGGTTTATTATATAAACGTTTAAAACTGCAAGGCGTAGATTGCTATTGTTATGATCCGCTACGAACTCCAGAACACAACACCGATCTAACTAGCTTAGAAGAAGTGTTGAGCTGCGATATTATTAGTATGCATACACCACTCACTAACACCGGCGAGCACCCCAGCTTTCATTTAATTAATTTACCTCAGCTACAATTGCTAAATGCGGGCGCGGTGTTACTTAATTGCGGCCGTGGGCCAGTGATTAATAATGCCGATTTGTTGCATTTTTTAACCGAGCGCGATGATGTTCGCGTTGTATTAGATGTGTGGGAGCCTGAGCCAGATATTTCTTTAAATTTATTGGATAAGGTTGTGCTCGGTTCGCCGCATATTGCAGGCTACAGCTACGACGGAAAATTAAAAGGCACAGAAATGATTTATCAGGCGCTGTGTAAGCATCTCAATCGTCCCGCAGAATTATCCATTAAAGATTTAGTACCTCCACTGGCTAACAATCAATTACGTATCACTGAAGAAAAAATTACCTGGGAACAAGTAAAACGTCTTATCTCCCAAGTCTATTCAATCGCGGATGATGACAAACGCTTACGCGCATTAGCAACACGTGCGCGCAACGGTGAAGATAATTTTGCAATAGGTTTTGATAGTCTGCGCAAGTATTACCCTACTCGCCGTGAGTTTCATAATTATCATGTGGTTGGTGCAGATACTAAAACTGCTGAATGGTTAAGCGTGTTGGGCTTTAGTGTGGCTTCATCAACGAATGAATAAATTCAAACTTGGTTTAATCATTAATCCCTATGCTGGTATTGGCGGCAGTGTTGGTCTAAAAGGCAGCGATGGCGACGAAGTTCGCGCGCAAGCACTCGCGCTCGGTGCAGAGGCGCGTGCGCTCACACGGGCGGAACGTTGCTTGGCAATGTTACAAGAGTTTATTGCTAATATTCATATCTACTGTTTTGCAAGTGATATGGGTGAAGCTGCTGCCAAATCTTGCGGTTTTAATTACACCTTAGTCGGCCATGCGAACAGTCATCCCTCAAGCGCACAAGATACATTGGCCTCTACTAGCGCTTTAATTAAAGAATCCGTCGATATTATTTTATTTGCCGGTGGCGATGGCACTGCGCGCAATATCGCTGACGGTTTACTACAAGCAGGCGCTGAACAGCAAGTGGTATTGGGCATTCCCTCTGGCGTAAAAATGCACTCAGGTGTTTATGCTGTTACCCCTGAAGCTGCAGGTGAAATTTTATTGTGCTTGCTCAGAAAGCAACTGGTGAATGTGCAGGCTTGCGATGTGCGCGACATAGATGAAGCTGCATTTCGCGAAGGAAAAGTAAAAACTCGCATGTATGCGTCCATGTATGCACCCTTATTGCCGCAATTTTTGCAGCAAGTAAAAAATAGCGGTGCCGCGCAAGACGAGCTGGTTAAGCTCGATATAGCTAACTATTTAATCGATAATTTACTGAATGACACTCTTTATATTATTGGGCCTGGCTCAACGACTAAAGTGTTTTTAGAGCAGTTGGGTGTTGCAGGAAGTCTGCTTGGCATTGATGTAATTTTAAATCGCGAGTTGGTTGCTACGGATGTAAGTGCGCAGCAATTGCGCGACTTAATCGCTAATCATAATGGCGAGGTACAAGTAATTATTACTGCCATTGGCGGGCAGGGGCATATTATAGGTCGTGGGAATCAGCAGCTTGCGCCAGATATTTTGCGTGCTATTCCTCGGCAGAATATTCATATCATCGCCACCAAAGAAAAAATACTCTCGCTGCAAAATCGTCCTTTGTTAGTGGATTCTAATGACCCTGAGTTGGACAAATCATTTTCCGGTTATCAGTCAGTTGTAGTCGGTTACGATGAGTTTATTTTGTATCCCATAGGCATATCGAATACGGGATTGGAAGTTTCATGACGTTATTGGTAGATAGAATCACAGGCTTACAAAAAAAATTACTGCTTAATCAAGTTATAGATAGCTATCGCTTGCTACATGGCCGTGGCCGTTGCTATGAAGGTTTGGAGTTTGTAAATATCGATTTTTTTCAGCCAGTATTGTTAGTGGTACTTTATAAAGAACCGCCCGAAAATTGGTTGAATGATTATGTGGGCTTTATGAAAGACAAGCTTTCTGAACAATTATCTTGTGTCTTGGTGCAACGCCGCTATTTGCCTAATGCGCCCTCAGAAATAGTCTTGGGTATTTTGCCGGAACAGACTTTCGCGCGTCGCGGCCAGCTGTTGTTCAACTTGCATTTAAATGCGCAGCAAAATTCTGGTTTCTTTTTGGATATGGAAGTCGGGCGACAGTGGATAGAAAATAATACGGCGGGTAAGCGCGTGTTAAATTTGTTTGCCTACACCTGTGCTTTTTCTGTGGTGGCCGTTGCAGCAGGCGCAGAAAAAGTGGTCAATGTGGATATGAGCAGCCCCGCGTTGAATTTGGGGCGAGCCAATCATCAGCTCAATAATATGCCCAAGGCCAAAGCGGAGTTCGTGGCAGAAAATATTTTGAAGTCGTGGAGCCGCGTTAAAAAGCCAGGCCCTTATGATGTGGTTATTATCGATCCTCCGTCTTATCAGAAGGGCAGTTTTATCGCTGAAAAAGATTACGCCAAGGTGATTCGTCGCTTGCCGGAATTAATGCCGCAGGGTGGCATTGTGCTTGCCTGCTTAAATGCCCCCGAGTTGAGTGACGAGTTTTTAAAAATACAATTTGCAGAGCATCTGCCAGAGGCCAAATTTGTTGAGCGTTTGGCATCACACCTTGATTTTCCGGATGTGAATCCAGAACAGCAATTGAAGTTGTTGGTGTATAAAGTGCCTGAATCACTTAACTCAGTGAAAGCTTATCAATGATGCCCATAACCCTTACCCCTGTGAATATTATTCATATTGCCTATGTCACCTTGGCATTGTTCAGTATTTTGTTAGTTATAGGCAGGGCTCCATATAAAGCATTAGTGCTACTTTTGGCTGCACACCTTATTCAAGAGTTTCTCAATCCTTTTGAAGAGTTGCAGATAACGCAGTACTTACTGACCCCCGCTTTTCAGTTGGCATTCGGCCCATTATATTATCTATTTGTAAAAAATTTGATCTATGGTGATCTCAATATTCGCCAACATCTTATTCATTTATTGCCAGCGGTTATTGCGCTTGCGCTGACGCGATGGTGGCCTATAGAGTTAATGGTAGCCTTCGTTATTTTGGTCATTTACATAGTCGCTTCGTTTCGGTTGATACTTCGATACCACAGGATTTTAAAGCAGACCTTATCGGATGGTGAAAATCATTCATTGATTTGGTTAACACGCACCTTTAGCGTTATTTTTCTGATTGAACTTATTGACTTCACCCGTCTTAACTTACAGCAAACGCTAAGTGATGAGATTTTGGTAAATTGGTACTTTGTGAGTGCGCTGGTGTCTCTGCTTTGCACGGCTTATCTGGTGATAAAGGCGGTGCGCCAACCTGTGTTATATGGTGGAATTTCTCGTTTAGAGACATCCTTGGGTGCATCAGCTATTCCGGCCGAAAAGGATCTTGAACTCGCTAAAACCATCTTTGCTGCTATTGAGTCGCACCAGTATGAAACAGGTGCTTATCGTCAGCCTAAATACTCTTTAAGAAATCTTGCAGAGGATATGCAACTTACCGAACAGAATGTGTCCTGGGCGTTAAATCGTGGTGGAGAAAAAAACTTTTCCGATTTTATAAATGAGTTACGACTCGAAGAAGTCAAGCAGTTGTTAAAGCAAAATAAAAATACCAAGAATGTATTGGATATTGCATTTGCAGCAGGTTTTAGCTCCAAGTCTACCTTTAACGCGGTATTTAAAAAGTCTACAGGTATGACTCCCAGTCAGTACTTACAGCAAGATTAGACGTCCGAAATAAGTCTGGACGTGCGAAAAATTCCTTCTGGACGACATCTACACTGCTCATCGCTAATCTCCGACTAACGTTATTGAGTCGGAGTCGTCCTATGTCTCGTTCTATTATTGCCTGGGTTATGGTTTGCATCTCTGCAATAGCTTACCCATCAATAGCCCAACAGCTTTATCCTGCAGTAATTGTTTTTGGTTCAACCATTGATGAGGTAAAAGCGGGTCTTGCCAATCAGTGCGATAGCCTAGTAATTCATACGCGGCCTAAGGTCTGGAGTGTTGCTACGCATTCCCAGCTTGAGTTGGTGTGCGAGGGTTATTTTTACTGGGGTAAAAAACGCAGTTTACATCTGGAGTTTAATGATGATCAGTTAGATGTAGTGCGTCTATCGGGTATTCGTAATGCCCTAGTGGAAATTATCAATAGATTAGGACAAACCTATGGCCAGCCTAACGCAAATACAGACAATCGTTTTGTGCTGTATTTTGAAAAAGGGGCAGTTGCTCTCGAACCGGCTAAAGATCAGTTAACCTTTGTTTCCCCTCGCCTCAAGACAGATTTTGCCAGACTCATAGAACACATTAAAGATCACCCTCTCAATCTTCAATTAAGCCGTGAGGAATGGTTAAACGATTTGGAGGTTTTAGACAGCCGCATTCGTAATGCCCACCTCAACCCCTTTTGGCACAATTCCGAGTCTGGTTACTTGGATGTGTTTTACCAAGCCCAACATTATATCGCCACTACTGAAAAACTTAATAAGGACGTAATCAATGGCTTCTTCCAAAAACTCGTAGCTTATACGGCAGATGGGCACTCATATATTGCCAATAAGGTCGCTCGATTTGATATTTACCCTTATCGGCTAGATTGGGTTGGTGACGATTTGGTGGTAGTTGAGATCGATAAAAAATATCCGCACTTGTTGGGCGCAAAAGTAATCGCTTTTAGTCATTATTCTTTAACGCAAGCAAATATGTTAATAAAGCCTTTTGTACCAGTGATTAATGTAAGTGGTTTTAAAGATGAATCTAAAGATGCCTATTCATTAGCCAGATTATTGATGGCCGCTGGCATAAGCAAAAATAATAATAGCATTGAACTTAGCTTAAAAAAGCTAGGCGGGAAAACAGTAAAGCAAACCTTTATCGCTGAATCTAAAAGCAAGCATAAAACTCAATGGGTTTCATTATTTGATAACAGCAATCAAAAATTACCTTACTATTTACAAACCAGAGAAAAATTACAGTGGATAGTCTATTTGGAAAAAGAACAGGCACTCTATGTGCGTTACGCGGGTGTTGGCGAAAAAAATAAAGGTGATATTCGAGATATAGCTAATCAAATTATTAACAGGGTAAATACTCAAGATGTTAAAAAGTTAATTATTGATGTACGTAATAACGGTGGCGGCGATTCTTATTTAAATGCTCCACTGATCAATGCAATTGCAAATAACTCTAAAATAAATCAGCGCGGAAAATTATTTGTGCTTACCAATCATGCCACTTTTTCGGCTGCTATTAATTTTGTTGGCAATATGGCTGTTAAAACACGAGCTTTATTTGTAGGTGAACAAGTGCGAGATAGCGCTACTTTTATCGGTGAAGCGGGGCCGCAAGCACTCTATGAATTACCCAATTCACATATGGCGGTGAGCTTGTCATTTTCGCAATGGAATACAACCTACGATAATGATAATCGTGAATCACCTTCTTTAGATTTACCTGTGACTGCGCATATCGAAGATATCTTGCGTGGCCAAGACACTGTTTTACAAACAGCATTGAATTACAAAAGTGAGCCTAAACCAGTGGCACAAGTGCACTCATCACAAGAATCGCGTTGGATTGGACGCTATGATTTCAGCCCAGATAAAGCCTTAATCATTAAAGAAGAACAGGGTGCTTTAGTGCTAGAAATTAGTGAGCTGCTATTTTCTAATTTGTACCTTACAAATAACGATGAGTTGACCACTGATTTATCAGGTGTTCGATTAAGGTTTTTACAAGATGGCGATATCGAATTTATTCAGCCGGGTAGCTTTGCACGAACCCTTAAAAAATTATCAAGTAATCAATTAAAGCCCGTAGAGCTATTGGTATCGGGAAGATTTGATGAGGCTAAAGCGGGCTATCAAAAAATATTTACGGGCTATCCTGAATTGTTATCCATTCGTGGCAATAGTCTTGGAATTTTGGCGTCGCATTTAAGAGCAAGATATCAAAAGCCGTTGTTGTTTGACCAGTTACATGAAATTGCAATATCGCTTTATGGCTCCCCCATTCTGAGCTGGGAGGATGATGAGTAAGATTTGCAGCACTTATAAACCAAGTCTACTCTTTACATTTAAATAGGAAATTATATGAATACTACTATTAAATTATTCTCTGCTTCAGCATTCATTTTTATGAGTAGTTATGCTGCGGCAGAAATTATCGCATTTGAAAATGTTAACGTTATACCAATGAGTCAAGAAACGGTTTTGTTAAATCAAAGAGTTGTTGTGGATAACGACAAAATTGCTGCTATTGAACCTATGTCAACAATCGAACATATCAAACCTAATCGCAGAATTGATTGCCAGCATAAATATCTGATGCCGGGTTTTACGGATGCCCATTATCATCCTCGTGGGGCAACTACAACGAAGGATTTCGAGTTTTTCTATAAATTATTGCTTGCCAATGGCGTTACAACAGTCGTCAGTATGGGTGAAGATTTCGGGCAGGATGCTATCGCTATTAAAAACAATGCAAATAAAAAAGATGTGCTTGCCCCTATATATTTCGCGGCAGGTCCAATGTATCACCATGATAATTTAAAAACACCAAAAGATGCTCTTGATATTGTTGATTTCCATAAAAAACGAGGTTATGACTTTATTAAAGTACATGATAACTTTCCAAAAGAAACCTATTTAGCTTTATTGTCTGAAGCTGAGAAGGCAGGAGTTCCTGTTGTAGGTCATGGGCAGAGAGATCTTCCGTTAGAATTTACGTTGCGCTTAACACTTATTGCCCATATGGAAGAGGTTGTTATGGTTTTTTCAGATGACAAAAACTTCATTGTTACAGAAATAAGCGATCAGAAAGCACAAGAAATTGCTCGTCAAGTTAAGAATAGTGGGGTTTATATATCGCCCACGCTCACTGTGGTGGCTAAGTTTCATGACTATAGAAATGACGGGCGTTTAGATGCATTAAAACAACGCCCTGAAAACCAATACTTATCCAAAGCAGAATATAAAAATTATACAACTGACGGCGAAGAATATCGGCGAGAAATTTTTTCTAGTCCGAAAGGTATAGCGACTGTTGATGCATTAATAAAAAATACTCAAGTACTCACACAAGCTTTTTATAATGCGGGTGTGCCGTTGTTGATTGGTAGCGATAATATTGGCTTACAAATTACAGGTTTTGCATTGCATGATGAAATGGAAGCCATGAATAAAGCCGGTGTACCTGCATTTTCTGTATTAAATGGTGCAACGCAGCTGGCAGCGCGTTATTTAAAGAGGCAAGCTGTTGCGGGCACTATTAGCGAAGGAAAAAACGCAGAATTTGTTTTGTTGTCGAAAAATCCGCTGGACGATATTAAAAACACCCGCGATGTACAGGGTGTAATGATAAAAGGTCATTGGTTGGATAAAAAAATATTAGATCGGTTTTTAAAAGATGTCGCTACTGCACGTAAGCAAGAGAAATAAAGCATTGTTGGATAAAGTTAGTATTGCTGTAATGAAAAATGCCGGAATATTTCCGGCATTTTTTTAAACTGCTTATTGTGAATAGCGCGATAAAAATTCACCAAAACGGTTAATGGCTTTGGTGAGATCATCTTCGCGCGGTAAAAATACAATGCGGAAGTGATCTTTATTTGGCCAGTTAAATGCCGTACCTTGTACCAATAGAATTTTTTCCTGAATCAAAAAATCCAACACCATTTGTTGGTCGTCTTTAATTTTGTACATATCTAAATCGAGCTTGGGGAATAGGTAAAGCGCGCCCTTGGGTTTCACACAAGAAATGCCGGGTACATTTGCCAAGGCTTTCATGGCCGCATCACGCTGATCGCGCAAGCGTCCACCAGGCATAATCAACTCATTGATACTTTGGTAGCCCCCCAGTGCGGTTTGCACTGCATACATAGCGGGTACGTTTGCACAAAGGCGCATAGAGGCGAGCATATCCAGGCCCTCTATGTAGCCTTTAGCGCGATGTTTGGCACCGCTGATAACCATCCAGCCAGACCGGAAGCCGGCGAGGCGGTAGGACTTGGAGAGGCCATTAAAGCTCACGCAGACAACATCTTGTGCAACGCGACCCATGGGAATAAATTCAGCATCGTCGTATAAAATTTTGCTGTAAATTTCGTCAGCAAAAATAATCAAATTGTGTTCGCGTGCCAATTGCACGATTTGTTCGAGCAGGGCCTTGCTGTAAACCGCACCGGTTGGGTTATTTGGGTTAATAACCACAATACCGCGAGTTTTGTCGGTGATTTTGCTTTTGATATCGGCAATATCCGGAAACCAATCTGATTGCTCATCGCACAAGTAGTGGCGAGCTTTCCCGCCTGCAAGATTTACCGCTGCAGTCCACAACGGGTAATCGGGTGCAGGCACTAAAATTTCATCGCCATTATTTAATAGGGCTTGCATCGCCATAACGATAAGTTCGCTAGCGCCATTGCCGAGGAAAATATCTTCAATTTCTACATTGGGGATTTGCAGGCGCTGGCACTCTTGCATAATTGCTTTGCGCGCTACGAATAAACCCCGTGAGGCGGTGTAGCCTTCGGCGTTGGGGAGATTGTAAATAACGTCCTGAATAATTTCGTCGGGTGCGGTAAAACCGAAGGGGGCAGGGTTGCCAATATTCAATTTCAGGATGCGGTGGCCTTCTTCCTCAAGGCGGTAAGCGTGTTCGAGTACGGGGCCACGAATGTCGTAGCAAACACCGTTTAGCTTGTCGGATTTCTTAATCGAGTTCATTGCAGTAAGATGCCTTTTAGTACGAATTGTATAAAGCGAGCCGCGAATAATCGGGGTTTGCGGCCGTTTATGTCAAGGAAATCATTATGTCTGAATCAGAATTTAACAATGAGTCTTACTGGCTAGAGAAATTAACGCCAGAGCAATATCGTATATGCCGTCAAAAGGGCACCGAACGCCCGTTTACGGGGGAATATTGGAATGAGTTTGGTGCGGGAACCTATCTTTGTCGTGGCTGCGCCGAACCATTGTTTACATCGGAAACTAAATTTGATGCTGGTTGCGGTTGGCCGAGCTTTTATCAGCCAGTAGCCAAAGAGGTTATCAAAGAGATCTATGATACCAGTCATGGCATGCACCGCACGGAAGTGGTATGTCGAAAGTGCGGTTGTCATTTGGGGCATGTATTTACCGATGGCCCTGCGCCTACGGGATTACGCTATTGTATTAACTCAGCTTCCATCTCTATAAATAAAAAATAGCCGCTGTTGTGCGGCTACTTTGCATTAATCGTATATCTGCTTTTTCTTCCATTTTTCGTCTGGTGGTGCAAAGTTCTCCCATTCTTTTGAATTCGGGTCGTTTGGAGTGGCGCTGGGCGCTGCTTCCGGCGTATCGCCGCGTATCTGAGCCTTTTCGTCTAGTTTGGCGATAATGTCATCTAGTTGCGCTATTTGTTTATCGTAGGTGCGAGTTGCGTTTTCTGTCGTCAGTGTTTTTTTTGCAAGTAGGAAATAATGAATCGCGAGACGTAATTTCCCGATCTGCTGTGCCTGTTTTGCCTGAAACAGATAGGCATCGACTGACATTTGTAAGGCCAGTCGATTAACTTGGTCGGTATAGGCTACAAACTGCACCTTATTGATCGTTTTGGTAGCTTCTTGCTGCGTCAGAAAATGTTGCAGTTCTTGCAAGTGCTGGCGAATATCCTTCATCGCTTGCGGATTGTCTACGCGCGCACGCTGAACGGTATTATTTTTGGGTAGGGCATTTAGTTGATTGGTGTAAAGAGTAACGTCATCTAGGTGGCGCGGATCTTTAGGTTCAATTTTGCTGAGTTGTTCGCAAGCATCTATTAATGCGCGATACATCAGAGCTAATAGGTCGTTAGTGAGAAAATTGGGCGGGAATCCATTAATTAAATGCACAAAATTGCGCTGTTTAGTTTTAAGTGTCATGAGAATACGTTGCTTTTGAATGCGCTTTTTCTCTATGGCTTGGCTAATAAAGGCATAGCACGCTAGCGCACTGAGCAACACAATTATGGTGATAACAATATAAATAGACATAGGCAATTAGGAAAAAAGACGGTGATGGCATGAGTATAGCACTATAAAAATAACCAAATAGATTATGTAGTGTGCAATCTACGTGTAGAAGCTAAGTGCTTGTTTCCAAAGTTATAAAATTAAGAATAAAAGTGTTGACAGACTAGGGGCTGCTCCTTAGAATGCGCCCCACTTCTGCAGACGACGTCACAAACGTTTAAGCAGAAGGTTTCTGGGTCCCCATCGTCT
>SYDJ01000172.1 GCA_005801205.1 Gammaproteobacteria bacterium | reverse complement strand
GTCCGTACTTCCAAACCCGTTACCGCCGCGCTGTGTCTCGCTTAGGTTTCCATCGCCAAGGACTACGCCGTGAAGTACAGGCATGAAAAGGATTTGAGCTATTGCCTTGCCCTTGTGAATTGTTAATGGATCACTCCCAAGATTAATCAAGACGACTTTCACTTCGCCGCGATAATCCGAATCTATAACACCAGCCAAAACATCGACCCCGTTTTTTACTGCCAAACCCGAGCGTGGCTTGATAATTCCGACAACGCTAGGCCACATTTCCAATGTGACGCCGGTCGGAACCGCTACTCTATCGCGAGGTAGTAATTGAAAATCTTCCTCATCGCTAAACAGGTCATATCCCGCCGCACCCTCTGTACCCAATCGTGGCATTATTGCCGTGTCACTGCTTAGGTGTATCTTGATCATGCTCTAACTCCCAATTGATTTTGAATTCGTAAATGTCTGCCAAGCGCTGGCATGATTTAATTTGGCGTCCTTTCCAGCGGTAGAAAAATGTGTAGTTTTCAGGCCTTGGCGTTATTCCGCTGTACTTTTCGCGGTTCTTTTGCAGCTCATCGTGATCATCTTCAAAGAGCCGCCATTTATCGATTTTTTTGTGATACAGGAATCTCGCTTGAGTCATTTTGCCCACTCCCTGCTACTTTCATCCGGCACAAACTTAGGCTTGATCACTTTTATTTTGTACTTGTCTAGCTTTGCTAAAATCCAGTTACGCATTTTTTACCCTCTCCAATCTTTCGCTATCGGCAATCTCTGCCGGAGTTAGTTGTTTATTTAATATCATCGCGATTAACGATCGAGCGCGATCCTTTTGCGTAGCCATTAATGATAAATAACGATGAGCCGCGAGTGCTGCCGTTTTTTGGCTTGCCATCAGCGCCAATAAAACTAATGCGCCCCTGTATTGCTATTTCATGGCTATTCTTAATCAATTCACCGTAATAGCTTTCACCGTTTGGTGATGGAATCAGCATCACTGTAATGGCATCACTTGCGATCGCTTTCTCAATCCACGGCGTAATATTAGAATATGGAGGGTTGCACCAGCACACTCCACCCCAATCGACGGAAAGCGCATCTTGTCCGTCATAGCTAACGATCGGATCGGCTAGTGCGTTATTGCGATCGCAGGCGGTGTCATGGTTTATTTCACCAACCAGCTTTTGCGCATAATTAAAAATATACTTTGGCGTTCTCCATGTATCGCGCTCCGCTTCCGGCGTATTGCTTATAACGTTAGTTACCATTTTTAATTTTCTCCAATCTCTGTGAATCGTTAATTTCATCTTGCGTTAGTTAATGCGACACACCCTGCTATAACAACGCGAAATAATTCCGGCTTGTCACGGTGCCAGTTGATAAGCGTTTGCGCGCTTTGTCCGGTGAGCTGCTGGACGTGAAGCAGGCTTTTTAGGCCTGCCGCTTTGGCTTGTTGGCTTGCTGTCATCTGTATTGAGCCTCAAGTAAATCTATGCAATCGTAAAAATATTCGTTTGATAAAGGAGAAAACAAAACATACCTACCGCCCATAAAATCAGGAGAGCAAATATGCCTCCTTCCGAACCCATCAACACCCCAAGAAAAACGGCTCACAGTGAGCCGTCTTTTTTGTAGGTGAATGTTCTTTTAACTTCTGGCCAATCGTTTTTTGCTGTGTTTTCTTGTTTTGCTTTTTTCATTGCTTCTATCGCTTGATTCATTTCTTTTTGTGCTTGGCTTAAGGTTTTCATTTTGTTTCTCCGGTTGCGTTGTTGACGTGTTCATTCTATCAAACTATTTTAACAATGCAACAATTATTTTAAATTATTTGTTTTTATTCTCTCCAGTCTTTCCAAATCAGCCTTATCGGCATCTGTTAGTTGTTTATCATCTTGCTTGTCGTCTATCGTCTGATCATTGAGGATTGAAAAAAAATCAGCCCGCGCTTTTTCAACCTGCTCTTTTGTATACTCTTTCTTTTGCTCGTCTTTCGTTAGCTGCCTTTCCTGTGGCACCGGCAACGTAAACTCATAGCCATCTCTCGCCTTCTTGGTTGCAATATTCCAAACCTCTGAAAAATTGCTATTCATATCCTTTATGCTCATTTGCTTCCAGTCGAATGAATCGCGCTGGCCGTAAGCCCAGTAAACCGCTGGGTGGTGAGTATGCCAATCGCGAATATCTGGCGACCTCCCAAGCTCTCTAATCATTGCAAGCTTTGCCTCTGACTCTGTAGGCCAATTTGCCAGCGACCCAATAGACTCCTTGCACCATGTTATGAACTGACCAATGCTTGGCAGGAATGGCGAGCTATGAGCGCGGCACTTGGCAAGCCCTGCATTGATCTGCAAATCGCTGTTAATGGAATTCTCGATCAACCCTTTGAGCCATTCTTGGCGAGCCTGCGACTCTATCTCAGGGTCTTTGATCGCCACCGCCCAAGCGGGAAAAATCGCCTTCAATGACTTGAACACTTTGTTGATCAAATCCACTGCTTGCGCTTTGTCCTGTGCCGAAAAGCTCGTCTGCCCAGCTTGTGTCGTCGTGGGCGAGGCCACATTGCTGACTGCGTTGCTGATAAGGTTGCTGATGTGATCCATTGGTTGCTCCTAGTTTCATTTTGGTTTTCAGTTGGTCATAGCGCTTGCGTAGTTTTTCTGGTGACTGAACGTTAGCCGCTTCGAATGAGTCCTTTCGGCACCATAGCCAAAGCTGGCAGATTTCTTTGTGATCACGGTTATCTAGTTCGCGCATATCCCGAACGCTTTTAGCCCAGCCATTCAGGTTGGGGGCTTTGCAATCAGGGATTTGCTCCTTGAGTTTCCAAGATAGCCATTCAGCACATTTCATGTCTTCGTCCGAAAATTTATTTTCGGGTAAAGGTTTTTTATTTACTATCTTCTCTTCTCTTCTCTTCTCTTCTTTAGGTAACGGTGCTGGCGTTACCTCATCGTTACTTGTTGCGTTACTTTTACCGGTCTTATTTTTGAACGATGCCACTCGCTTTGCAGTGGTGGCGCGGTTCTTGGCGGTTTTCCCGTTGTGCCGGTCAAAATGTGGAAGCGATAAAGTAACTCCATCGTCTTGCATCCAATCTGCGTCAATTACAGCTTTGCAGAATCCGGTAACGCCAACTAAACGATCAAGTAACATTTTGCTAACGCTCGGAGCGTTACCATTTTCTGTCTGCTGATCGAACCAACCCCACACGCGCAATAGCTTACCAACTACCGCATCGGGATCGATTGATAGGGATGCAGCTATTGCCCAAACCTCTGGCTTATCAGGGGTAGCAAGCTCGAACTTAATCCAATCACCGGCCATTATTCACCACCTATTTTTGTAACTTTATAGCCAGCTCTTTCTAATACCATTATTGCCCTTGCAATTCCCTTTTCGCCGGATGTTTTTAGATTTCCCATCACAGGCTGAACATACTCAACAGATCCAAGTCGAACCCATATGCACATTGGCCTCTGACCTCCGCTTGATTTGGCATAATCAGGATTCTCTGATTCATATCGCTCAACGCAGCCCTGATCGCACAGCAATCTAAGCTGATTTGGCCCAGCAATTTTTGCAGCATCAGCTAGCTTCATGTCGCCTTTTTTTAGGGAATTTATTATCTCTATTGTTTTCCTTTTCATCATTTTTCACCCCACAGCTTGGAAATACCTATCTGGCCATCTGGTGTTACAAGGCATTGCGTGAACTCGTGGCCATTCTTTACATCGGCAACAACATTAAACCAAGACTCATAACCAGCCTTTGGCAAATCGGCATTAAGCCACTTAACGCCATTGTCGCGTAGGAATCGGTTTAGCTTGATTGCGGTTGTGCCAAGCTCTTTGGCCACTATGGTTGTGCTTACGTCGCCTTTACGGTCTGCCAGAAGCTCATAAACGGCAACTTTAGGCGCAGCTATGGCTAACTGGTCGGCAAGGTCTGCGGCCAGTCTCAGGGCTTCTGGTAAGGTTTGCGGGATATTGAATTGCGGCGCTTGCTGTTTTGCTTCAAGCTCTTGCCAGCGGTCTATAATGGCAAGGCGATATTTGACAGAATACCCTGAAACAACCAAGTCACATTCGCGCTTTGGCAGCCTGTATTCTCTCTGCTGTCTGTTCTGGGTGTCTTTGTAGGTATGCGCAAAAATGCGCGCATCTATTTCGGCCTGAGCCAAGGTGTTTTCTATATCGCGGGTTACTTCTTTGTGAGCCTTGCCAGTTAATTCCGCTATCTCACGGCTGGTCATGGTTGGTGCGGATTGGGTTTGATAAATTTTAAGCATAGAAAAAGCCCTTAAGTGTTGGCGGTGGTAAGACCGGTGGGCAACAGATATGAGGTAAGAATCAAAACCCCATCCGATCACGCCAACACTTAAAGGCTCTTACCTCATCACCTGTTAATTTAAGCCCCTCACCACAAGGGGTTGTGCTTACCAGCCTGCGTTCTCGGGTAAAAACTCGGCTGGGGCACTTGTTTAGTATAATCAATATTGCGGATTAAGCAATATCCACCCATCTCATGGCAGAGATATTTTGCCGATGAACGCCGCCATAATGACGATCATCAGGCCATGAAAGATTTCCTCCGTAATAGCCGTTTGAATCATTTCGGTAATCAATCACAATCTCGCCCTTGTCGGTAGTTATTTTGAATCCGTAATAAGTAACAACGTCACAGCCCTCCATGTCGCCAAGGTCTGGCATATTCAAATCCACTGCTCCAAAAACTACAGCAGGAAACCCAAGAGCGGGCAACTCAATATGCTCAACCCATGTGTGCGAGCAACAATCAGCATCACACTTAACAGTGATTTCTCCAGAATCAGTTATGAATAAAATAGCTTCTTTGTCATTGGCAATTTTCATCCCAAGCAAAGTTTTTCCGATCAGTATATTTGTCATTTTTTACCTCATATGTATTTTAAATTTTTAATTAAGCAATAAACTCAGTTGATAAAACCGGCAAGTTTTTATAGCGCCAAGCTTTAAACCTTGCCTGTGCGTGGTCGTCGGCCATCACATTTATAAACATGCTCAGGCCGTTGTGGTTGCGTAGCTCTACTCTGTATTGGTGCATGATTACCTCACTACTCTGCATTCAGATATTTTTTCCACCCAGCTTT
>SYDJ01000171.1 GCA_005801205.1 Gammaproteobacteria bacterium | reverse complement strand
GGCGACCGCGACGGCAACCCTAACGTAACCCACAAAATTACTCGCGAAGTCTTGTTGCTTGGCCGTTGGATGGCTGCTGAACTTTACTCGCGCGATGTGTACAGCTTGGGCGGCGACTTGAGTATGAGTGAAGCGAGCGACGAGTTGCGCGCACTCTACCCAAGTTCAACACCTTACCGCGATGCGATGTTCAACCTGCGCAAGCGTATTCAGGCGACCTTAGAGTGGGCTGAATCGCGCCTGCAAGGCCGTATTGTTGAAACCCCAGAAGACTTAATTACCAGCCGCGAAGATTTGTTGGCACCTTTAATGGTGTGCTACAGATCCTTGAACGATGTGGGTTTACCGCATATCGCCAACGGCCCTTTAATGGACACCATCCGCCGTATTCACTGCTTCGGTATTAACTTGGTGCCGTTGGATATTCGCCAAGATGGTGAGCGTCACGTTAAGGCTATCGACGAATTGGTGGCTTATTTGGACTTGGGCGATTATGCCAAATGGTCTGAAAGTGAGCGTCAGGCATTCTTGCTAGAGCAATTGAGCAGCAAGCGTCCATTGATGCCAACGAACTGGCCGGTGAGCGATGACACCGCTGAGGTCTTAGCTACTTGCCGCGTAGTGGCGAACGAGCCCCGCGAAATTCTCTCTCACTATGTAATCTCCATGGCGCAGCAGCCATCGGATGTGCTCGCGGTTGCGCTCTTGTTGAAAGAGTGCGGCATGACGTGGGATATGCCGATTGTGCCACTGTTTGAAACCCTTGATGACCTAGACCGCGCGCCCATTGTGATGGATCGCCTGTGGAGCCTGGATTGGTATCAGAAGTACAGTGCCAAAGATCAAACCATCATGATCGGTTATTCCGACTCTGCGAAAGATGCCGGTAAGTTCTCGGCAACCTGGGCGCAATATAAGGCGCAAGAAAAATTGGTCGCCTTGGCCGATAAATACGAAGTGTCGCTGGTATTGTTCCATGGCCGTGGCGGTACCGTTGGCCGTGGCGGTGGCCCGGTAGAAAAAGCGATGGCATCGCAACCACCGGGTTCGATTCATGGCCGTATTCGTGTAACTGAACAAGGCGAGATGATTCGCTACAAATTCGGTTTGCCGCGCGTTGCATTCAGTAGTTTATCTTCTTATGTTGCTGCAACTTTGCGCGCCACAATTTCGCCCCATGCTGCACCATTACCGGAATGGCGTGACCTCATTGAGCGCATGGGTGCATCCAGTTTGGAAGCCTATCGCAGCGTAGTGCGTGGTCATGAACATTTTGTGCCTTACTTCCGCAGCCTTACGCCTGAACAAGAATTGAGTTTGTTGGCGCTCGGCAGCCGCCCTGCGAAGCGTAAATCCACTGGCGGCGTTGAAAGCTTGCGCGCCATTCCGTGGGTGTTCGCGTGGACGCAAGTACGCTTGAACTTGCCTGCATGGTTGGGTGCGCGTCAGGCGCTTGAGTATGCTTTGCAGCACGAGCCTAAAACCTTGGAAGACATGGTTGCCAACTGGCCATTCTTCTCTAGCTTCCTTGATTTGCTGGAAATGGTCATCGGTAAAGCCGATGGCCCCATTTGTACTTACTACGAGCAACAACTGGTACCGGCGGAATATCATGGCCTTGGCAAGCAATTGCGCGATGATTTGAAAGCCTTGGAAATGCTGATCAATGCGTTGAAGAAGCAAGATATTCTGTTGAAAGACGAGCCGCTTCTGCGTCAATCGCTTGAAGTGCGCAAGCCTTATGTTGACCCTCTCAACTACTTGCAAGCGGAATTGTTGAAGCGTTACCGCAGCAGCAAATCTATTAGCCCAGATTTGGAGCGCGCGCTGAAAGTAACTATGGCGGGGATAGCCGCTGGTATGCGCAATACGGGTTAATGACTTTTCTTCGTCGAATACAAAAAGCCGCACATTGAAAGATGTGCGGCTTTTTGTTTTATGTGAACATAGCAATAATAAGTTTGCTCCTCGGCTCAGTTGCCTATAATACTGATTCTTAACTTTCCCAATACCAAAAATAGTAAAGGAATTTATATGTCTCTGCGTACCTGCGGTGCTCTCATTGGTTGCTTCGCTGCGTGTTTGATTGAGGTTGCCCACGCCGACATCGCCATGCAAAACCCTGATTCCCGTATCGCCATTAGCTTGGATGGACGCTGGGATACGATTATCGACCCTTACGAAAACGGCTATTACAACCATCGTTACGAAGAGTCTGATAAAGGCTATTTTAAAAACGCCAAGCCTGCTAACCCCAGCGATTTAGTCGAGTACGATTTTGCGCGCTCGCCAAAATTACATGTGCCTGGCGATTGGAACTCACAAAGTGATCAATTGTTTTTATACGAAGGCACGGTTTGGTATCACCGCGATTTTGATATTGGTAAAAAAGTTGACTTGAACTACGCCATTCATTTTGGCGCGGTAAATTATCATGCGACTGTTTATTTAAACGGCAAAAAAATTGATACCCATGAAGGCGGCTTTACGCCCTTCCAATTTGATATTACAGAACACGTCAAACCGGGCCTCAACTCGCTGGTAGTTAAGGTAGATAATCATCGTGAACGCGATCAAATCCCCACGGTAAATACTGATTGGTGGAATTATGGCGGCATCACCCGCTCGGTAAAAGTATTGCAATACCCTAAAGCACATATCCAGGATTACTTTGTACAACTCAGTAAAACGGAAGAGGGTGTTATTGAAGGTTGGGTAAAAGTTGATGCTGATGGAAAAGAAAGTGTAGATGCACAAAAATTAGAATTGCGAATACCCGAATTGAATATTGCACAAAAATTGAGTGTGAATAAAAACGGTGAAGCTAAATTTGAAATTGCCGCGAAACCACAGCTGTGGAGCCCTGAGTCGCCCAAGCTTTACGCGGTGGATATTCAATATCAACAAGACATCGTTCGCGATAAAATCGGCTTCAGAACAATTGCGGTACAAGGTGAAAATATTTTACTTAACGGCAAATCTGTTTTCTTGCGCGGTATTAGTATTCATGAAGAGTCACCCTTGCACCCTGGCCGCGCGTGGAGTGAAGAGGATGCGCGCATATTGTTAACCTGGGCCAAAGAGCTTGGCTGTAATTTTGTACGTTTGGCGCATTACCCTCACAGCGAAAATATGGTGCGCATGGCTGATCAAATGGGGTTAATGGTGTGGTCTGAAATTCCGGTGTATTGGACAGTGCTCTTTAATAACCCTGCGGTTTACATCAAAGCAGAAAATCAATTAGAAGAAATGATTGCGCGCGATAAAAACCGCGCCGCCATAGTCATGTGGTCTATGGCAAATGAAACGCCTAATTCCCCTGCACGCTTAAAATTTATTGGCCAGTTGGCAGAGAAAGCGCGCGAACTTGATGCATCTCGTCTAATTACCGCCGCGTTGGATACGCAAAGCGACGACAAGGGCGCAAAATCTATTGATGACCCTCTATCGGCCATTGTGGATGTTATAGGTGTAAACAGTTATTGCGGTTGGTATGTGGCAACACCGGGTAGCTGCGCCAATTTAAAATGGGTATCGCGCTACCGCAAACCGGTGATTATGAGTGAGTTCGGTGCGGATGCCCTTCAGGGTTTTCATGGCGATAAAGCCCAACGTTGGACCGAAGAATATCAAGCGGATGTCTATATTAATAATTTAATCATGATCGACAATATGAGTTTTATTCGCGGCTTATCGCCGTGGATTTTAAAAGACTTCAGATCACCGCGTCGCCCACTTCCCAGTATTCAAGATTTCTGGAACCGTAAGGGCTTGATTTCAGATAAGGGCATTAAGAAAAAATCCTGGACAATTTTGCATGACTATTATGTAAAAAAAGCTAATTAATAATCAGGTGCAACCTTATGCGAGCAAAATATTTAAGTGCGCTTTTTTTAATTGCCAGCCAGTTTTTCCCCTGTGCCTATGCGCGCGATATTGTATTGGCTTTTGACTCAACACTAACGCGCTCAACAGCTTTAGATGGCACAGCCCGCACTAAAATGCTCATTAACAACATGGCAAGAGCCGATGTAAAGCAGGCCATGTTTTTGATTAAAACCAAAACCTTAACTGCCAATACTATCAACCGCATGATGTATTACGATGAAACTGGTCAGTTGATCGTTAACGCCAGCCACAATTATTCGCTGCTGCATCGCGCAAAAAGTTATGGTTACCCTATCGATATTATGAAAGCGGAGAACGCCTTAGCGCCTTACGTTAATTACCATAATCATATTACCCACCCCTATTTAGATGGCGGTGGCGATGCAGAACTCCAGCAGCAATTACAGCGCTACCTGGCTGAACATAATTATTTCCCTGTCTACGTAACCACCCAGGTTCACGATGAATACATGAATAAGCTTTATCAAGCGCGTATTGAAAGCGGCCGCACAGTAGATATTCGCGCGCTAGAAAAAGCCTATGTAAAGATGATTATGGATAAAGTCTTGGCGTACGATGCCAGTGCCTATTTAAGGTTAGGCACAAGCCCGCGCCAAGTGTTGCTTTTACATGAAAATGATTTAGCGGCTTACTGCATTATTGGTGTTATAGATGCGTTAAATGAAAAGGGCTTTAACGTCATAGCCCCCGAAAAAGTATTTACTGATCCCGTAGTAAATCCCTATTTTGTTTCAAACTTTACCGTCAACCTACTTAATCGCTACCTCATCGGTTTGCCAGAAGCCAAACGCCAATGGCCCTACATGACCAGCAAAAAAGATCAAGCAGAGATTCATGCCTATTTGCGTGAACAGGGATTAGAGGGGTTGATTCCACAGTAGAGCGCCATTAGTCGATAGGGCTTTTTACCTTGTCGCCAAGCTCATCTAATACATGTAAATATATTTCGGTGGTGCGAATATCGGCATGCCCCATCAGCGTTTGAATTTGTTTTAAATCGTATTTTGCTTGTAGCAAGCGCGTTGCGAAGGAGTGGCGAAAAGTATGGCAGCTGGCATGTTTAAAGATACGCGCTTCTCGAATAGCATCCTTAACATGCGACTGTAATGTACCGCTGTAGAGATGATGACGGCGCATAACATTCGCACGCGGGTCTTTACTGATATTGTCTGACGGAAACAAAAATTGCCATTCAAGTGCGCGGCCAGCGTAAGGGTATTTGCGTTCAAGTGCATGGGGCAAATAAACGGGGCCAACATCTCGCGCCTTATCAAATTCCAATAGTTTTGAAACCATAAACACCTGATTTTTTAAATCAGTGATTAAACTTTTAGGCAACAGCGTTGTTCGGTCTTTGCCGCCTTTAGCATCTCTAATCACGAGATAACCCATGGCAAAATCTACATCCTTAACGCGAAGCCGTAAAACCTCGGAAATCCGAAGGCCAGCGCCATACATAACTTGAGTCATTAGTTTATAAGGCATTACCATGCAATCAATAACTGCCATGGCCTCTTCATGGGTAAATACCGTAGGAATTTTTTGAGGTTTTTTGGCGTATTGAAAATCCAGCTTTTCAATGGGTTTCTTGAGGAAACGATTATAGAGAAACATAATCGCATTCAGCGCTGTTTTCTGGGTATTTGGCGCGGCTTCTGCAACCAAGGCTAGGTGAGACAAATAGGCTTCAATTTGCTTATTGCCCAATGTTCCTGGGTGTGCTTTATTGTTAAATAAAATATATTGATGAACCCAATGAACATAGGTATTCTCGGTTGCATAGCTTTTACCATCCTTTCGGATAAAAGCACGAAACTGGTCTAAGAATTTAGTGGGTTTTAAGGGAAGGGGGATTTTGACATTTTCCATAATATACCTGCATATAAATCATCCGTGAGCCGCGAATATATAGCGACCACTTTAAAGTTTCAAGCAGTTTTTATCAGCCGTATATCTACAAATATATTAAACCGTATATCTCCAGCCTTATTTTGTTGTTAGGATAAGCTCTTGTTATAGGTAGGCTTTATTGCTCTGGTTTGGTGCTTCAACCGGAAATATACGGCCTTCAATTTTGAATAAACTGTTACGTGGGGCAAGAAATTAAAACGCAACGCTTCGGCTAAATCGTAAAAGCAAAAGCAAACGTTTTGGGATATTGAAATTTTGGTTTATCTGGCTCGGAAACATTGTGCCACAGGGTTTAACGTTCTGAAATATTTCTGGTTCCTTCGGTAGTGCAGGGAATCGCAAGCACTTTTAGTTGTGTGCATAAGGCTACAATTTTCTGAGTTCATAGTTTGTTGCCTCAGGAGCTACCGCTGTTAAAGC
>SYDJ01000170.1 GCA_005801205.1 Gammaproteobacteria bacterium | reverse complement strand
TGCGACTCCATACAGGGAAACGCAAGTCGTAACAAATCAGCGGCAGAATTCGCCAACCTTTTAATTCAACTAACACACGATCATTGCCGCTCGCGTAGCGTTCGTGCTCGCCCGCCATACGAAAGAGATGGCGTTTATCGTAATGTGTATAGCTTCCGTCGGGGCGCATCCACACTAAGCGATTGAAATGCGAATTTTCTACTTTTACAACCAAGCTACCCGTAATGACTGCATTTAATTTTTTAGCTTGCTCTGCCATCCACTGGTAAACAGTGCCGTCAACCCGCTCAGCGTAATTGCGCGCATTACTGCAAAATCCTGTCGTGAAAACTTCTGGGAGTATAACGAGATCGACATTTGACAAATGACTTATTGCCTTGGCAAAAGTGTCAAGATTGTGTTGCGGATCATTGGGAATAATTTCTTGCTGAACCAAAGCGATGGTTAAGTTTTGCATGGTTATTACTCTCTAGCGCAGCGGTTATCTTAGTACTGCGATTAGGTTACTACGGCGATTGGTGAGAACTTAAAACCTGTGTCTTTCTTAAATGTAGCCCAAAAAAAGCAATAACAAAAGCACCTAGAGACGATAGGCCGGCAACCAAAAAAGTTAGGCTAGCGCTGTGATCCCAAAGCAGGCCACCGATTAATGCACCCACTGCTCCACCAGCACCAAAACTCAGAGAACTATAAAGTGCCTGCCCCTGCCCTTGGTGCGCACCTTTAAACTGAGTGCGCACAATCTCAATAGACGCGGAGTGCGCCACACCAAAACTCACCGCATGCAGCAACTGTGCAAATAACAACACCCACAACCAATCTGCGCAATAACCAATAAGACACCAGCGGAAAGCAGTAATTAAAAAAGTCACCAACAACAGGCTTCGCACATCAAACCTGTGCATAATTTTTGGCATCACCAAAAATATCCCTACTTCCGCCAAAACACCCAAGGCCCACAACAAACCTGTTGCCGTACTGCTGTAGTTATAGTGCTCTTGCAAATACAAACTATAAAAGGTGTAGTAAGGGCCGTGACTCAGTTGCAATAAAAAACTGGCCAGCAAAAAACAACTAATCGCTGGCTGAAAAACCAAAGAAAGAAAACCTTGTGATGACTCATGCGTTTTCTGTACCGGCACAGCTTTGAGCGATAAACTCGACAGCCAAATCAAAATCAAAAAACTTAAAATTGCAATCGGTAAAAAATGGATAGGAAGAAAATCAAACAGTAATCCCAAGCCAACAACTGCGACTATAAAACCTAATGACCCCCACAAGCGAATTTGACCATAACGTTGATATTGATTGCCCAAATAAGAAAGTGTAATCACTTCAAATTGAGGTAAAACCGCGTGCCAGAAAAATGTGTAGCAACTGATAACAATAACCAGCCACGAATATTGCTGGCTTATTAACACACATGCAAAACACGCACATGCAATCGCACTCCCTTGCCGAATAATGCGCAAACGCTGCTGAGTTTTATCGGCAAGCCATCCCCAAAAGTTTGGCGCAACAATGCGCGTAGCTAGAATAATCGAACTGATTATCCCAACATCTTTAGAGCTATATCCTAGGGATTTTAAATACACACCCCAATAAGGCGTGAGAGCACCGACTACAGCGAAGTAGAAAAAATAAAAACTGGAGAGTCGCCAGTATGGGAGAACTTGTGGAACTGAAGAGCTATTGGGCATAGTTTTTTAAAGCAAGATGTATCTGTAAACAATCACAGAATTTCGGGGAGTCATCATCCTCCAGCCTGAAGAGAATGACGACAAACTAAAAACTATTTTTTAACCGTTGCAGGAATCACTGGAACAGAATGCTTAACACCACCGTTTTGACCGCGATGACGCAACATATGATCCATCAACACCAATGCAAGCATAGCTTCAGCGATGGGTGTTGCGCGAATACCTACACAAGGGTCATGACGACCTTTGGTAATAACTTCAACAGCATTGCCGTGAACATCTACACTGCGGCCGGGAATATGCAAACTTGATGTAGGCTTCAAGGCGAGATTGGCAATAATATCTTGCCCAGAAGAAATACCGCCGAGAATGCCGCCCGCGTTATTCGATAAAAATCCTTCCGGTGTTATTTCATCGCGATGTTGGCTACCACGTTGATCGACCACACCAAAACCTTCACCAATTTCTACACCCTTTACCGCATTAATGCTCATTAAAGCGTGCGCGATTTCTGCATCCAAACGATCAAAAATCGGTTCACCTAAGCCGGGCGGAACATTGGTTGCCACCACGGTAATTTTTGCACCAATTGAGTCGCCTTCTTTGTTGAGTGCTTGCATAAAGGCTTCCATTTCTGGAACCTTGCTGGCATCTGGGCAGAAGAAAGGATTTTGTTCGATTTGATCCCAATCGACTGTTTCGATTTTAATAGGGCCAAGCTGCGATAAATAACCACGCACTTCAATGCCATGAAAATCTTTTAAATATTTTTTAGCAATTGATCCCGCCGCAACACGTACGGCAGTTTCGCGCGCCGATGAACGACCGCCACCACGATAATCACGCACACCGTATTTTTGCATGTAGGTGTAATCCGCATGAGCGGGGCGAAATTGATCTTTAATATTGGAATAATCTTTAGAACGCTGATCGGTATTTTCAATCATCAAACCAATCGGCGTGCCAGTAGTTTTGCCTTCAAATACGCCGGATAAAATTTTCACCAAATCATCTTCGCGGCGCTGGGTGGTATAGCGCGAGGTGCCAGGTTTGCGGCGATCTAAATCAATTTGCAAATCTTCTTCGCAAATTTCAAGGCCGGGTGGGCAGCCGTCAACAATTGCCCCGAGTGCAAGGCCGTGACTCTCGCCAAAGGTAGTGACAGTGAATAATTTACCGTAGGTATTGCCAGACATGTTTATTCCAACCCAAATGAGTGTGCGTGATATGCAAAGAGTGCGGTAATTATACGTGAACTAAACATAGTTTTACACGCACTCACGTAGGGCTAACGAGGCTTATGTGCTATAAATCAACGTGAATAACAAACGAACAACCTCCAACAAGGATTAATAGCGAGCACACAATAATGATGAATAAATACACAATTACAGTTTTACTTGCCGGATTCATAAGCTGCTGGACATGGGCTGATGAGACACCAAAGCCTCGCCAAGCGGGAGAATATCCTCACACCGCTGATTCTTTAGAACAAGCAGGTGTACCTAAAGGTAAACTTCTGGGCCCTTATGAGTTTCACAGCACAGTCTTCACCGACACCGTTCGACAATACTGGATCTATGTGCCCGCTAACTACAAAGCAACATCCAAAATCAAACCCAGCCTATTGGTATTTCAGGATGGCCAACGCGCAACTAATCCAAAGGGTTCACTACGTGTACCCACGGTATTGGATAATCTGATTCATCAAAAAGCCATTCCGCAAACCATCGGCGTATTTATTACGCCCGGCAATCTCAGTGAGCGCTATCCTGACAATTTGGGCATGTCTAACCCAGATCATCGCGCACCGGAATATGATGCACTTAGCGATGATTATTCACGTTTTCTAATAGATGAACTCTTGCCAGAAGTTGCTAAAAAATATCCCTACAGCAGCAATCCCGATGATCACATTATTGGCGGCACCAGTAGCGGTGCGATTTGCGCTTTTACCGTGGCGTGGCACAGATCTGATGTTTTCCGTAAAGTTATCAGCATGATTGGCAGCTATACCTCTATCGGTTATGTGCCTGCGACTGCGGATAAACCACTCATTCCCGGTGGCGATCTTTATCCCGGCCTTATTCGCAAATCACCTATTCGTCCGATGAAAATATTTTTACAAGATGGCAGCAATGATTTGAGCAACGAACATGGCAATTGGTTTTTAGCTAATCAACAAATGCTGTCTTCTTTTGAATGGGCAAATGCAAACGCCGATAAAAATGGCGACAAGGGCCCACGCTATGAAGTGAAGCATGTTTGGGGTGATGGTGGCCACTCAGACCAACATGGTGGCAGTTTGTTGCCAGAAATTTTGCGGTGGATGTGGCGGGACAACACAAAACATTAAGATTTAAAAAACAACGCCCATATCCGCAACGAATATGGGCGTTAGCGGCTTACTTTAAAAGCACCAAATCAGCTTTAGTCAGCATAAACACACCATGCCCACCACGCTCAAATTCAATCCAAGTGAAAGGCACATTGGGGTAAGTCTCCTCCAGTGCAACCCATGAATTGCCTACTTCAACAATCAGCACGCCCTCATCCGTTAAATAATTGCTGGCTTCGCGCAATAAACGGCGGGTGAAATCCAAACCATCATCACCAGAACCCAAGCCAATTTCGGGTTCTGCATGATATTCCGGTGGCATGGTCGCTAAATCATCGGCATCCACATAAGGGGGATTAGAAACGATTAAATCGAATTTCTGGCCGACTAAATTGCCGAACAAATCTGATTGCATTGCAAACACGCGATCCTCCAGATTGTGCTGCTGAATATTTTCTTCGGCGACGGCTAATGCATCGTAGGAAATATCGCTGAGCTGAACTTCAGCATTAGGGAAGGCATAAGCGCAAGCGATTCCAATACAACCACTGCCAGTACACAAATCCAAAATTTGCGAGGGCTCAGTTGCCAGCCAAGGTGAAAATTGTTGCTGGATGAGCTCACCTATAGGCGAGCGCGGCACTAATACACGTTCATCAACGATAAAGGGCAAACCTGCAAACCAAGCTTGACCTATGATATAAGCAGCAGGAATTCGCTCTTCAACGCGGCGACGCAGATTTTCTACGACACGCTCTCGCTCAACGCGCGTTAAACGGGCACTTAGCCACTCTTCATCTAAGGGCGGCACGAGATTAATCGCGTGCAAGACCAACTGCTCAGCCTCATCCCACGCATTATCGGTACCGTGGCCAAAATAAAGTTTGGCACCATTAAACTCGCTAGCACCCCAGCGAATAAAATCGCGCAAGGTAAATAATTCGTCGCACATATTGGCCGTGTTTAAAGACATGATGAAAACTCAAGTAAAAATGTGGTGCTATTCTACCTAATCGCTCGCCCTGAATTAAAAGAATATTGCGCTTTCAGCAAATCAGGTTCGTCAGCACCGGCTTTACAGGGTAAAATGCCGCTCTATTCAAGCTCGGACTTGCGGGCTTCATTGTGATGTGAGGATCCTATGAAAGAACATATTGCGAAAGAACATATTGCGAAAGAACATTTTGCGGGCATTATCGCCAGCATTGGTGAAGATTTGAACCGTCCTGGTTTGCAAGATACCCCCGAGCGTGCAGCCAAAGCCTTTCAATTTTTAACCCGTGGCTACAACCAAACCTTAGATGAAGTTGTCAACGGTGCACTCTTCCCATCTGACTCCAGCGAAATGATTCTGGTAAAAGATATTGAACTTTACTCCATGTGCGAACATCACTTACTCCCATTTATTGGTAAAGCCCACGTTGCTTATATTCCAACCGGCAAGGTTTTGGGCTTATCTAAAATCGCTCGTATTGTGGATATGTACGCACGCCGCCTGCAAATTCAAGAGCAGCTCACTACGCAAATTGCTGAATCAGTTTTACAAATTACTGGCGCGAGTGGTGTAGGTGTGATTATTGAAGCAAAACATATGTGCATGATGATGCGCGGCGTAGAGAAACAAAACTCATCTATGAAAACCTCCGCCATGCTGGGTACTTTTCGCAGCGGCCAAGCAACACGGATGGAATTTTTGTCGCTGGTTAATTAACACCAAAGCACACTCTAACAATAAAAAAACGGACAACTTGGTGTCCGTTTTTTTAATGTGTAAATACCCGCTCATTAATGACGCCGAGCCTTACAATATCTGCGCCCATTTTTATCGCTGCTTGCTAATAGCGGAAATATCGATCTCAGCCTTTTTGTTCGCCCGCAAGATTTCTAACTGCACATAAGTGCGCTTGTTGCCACGCATAACGGCATAAAGCGCTACATATAATGGCTTTTCATTGGCACCGGCAATTTCATAAGCACTGTAAAGCTGATATTGATCCAAACCATAGAGTTGAATAACCTTAAAATGGTTATTGGCCCAACTATTACTGGTACCGCAATCTCGCGCCTTACAATGAAAAAGCTCGCGCGCATTAAGCACCTCCAACTGCTTCTTAAAAAAATCAAATCCCTTTTCCGCACTATGATTTGCAGGCAACTCCAAGGTGGTGCGCTCCAGCAAGCCGCTCAACCGCTGCGCTTTATCTGCCTGCCATATACCTTCAATTTTTCTATATACCCCTAGCGCCAGCCAATATTGATCCTGCTGCTCACTGCTGTGAAAAACCTCACGCGCACTGGGGTAAGCCTGTAAATTTAAAGCAGCGGATTGCACTTGTGCCGCTAAACACAACAAGCTAAATAAATAGACTATTTTTTTCATCTAACTTCTATCCATTAATTTTCTAGCCATTAAATCTCTATTCAGCAGCATACGTAAAAAAATCATTCAGGATTGCGGCAACAGCTGTGACTTCTTGCTCCATATGCAAATGATGGCTACCCGCAAGCCTGCGTACATTAATCTTGGGGTATTTTGCGAGTGCCACTTCAAACGCTGGGAAAAGTTTAGGCAAGCCTTCTGAGGCTAGAATCAGTGTAATGGGGCAACTAATACGCTCTATAAATGCAGTAACTTGCTCGGGTAGTAATTTAACGGCAGAGGGCGCAAGCAAGCGCTGATCGGTACTCCAATGATACCCGCCTGCAATTTTTTTTGTGCCTCGCTCAGTTAATGCTTTTGCAGCTTCAAAACTTAGAGGAAACATTCCTCGTTCGCGCGCTTTTATCGCTGTCGCAAGATCAGGGTAAATTGACATTTTTTTTGCGACTTGGGTTGCAATACTTTTAATTGAAAGGGCTAATTGTTTGGGAGCGTCTTCGCCGCGCGTAGGCTCGGGCTGTAGCCCTTCAATTAAACCCAAATGCGTGATTCGTTCAGGAAAAGTGCCTGCAGCCAAAGCTGCTATAATCGCGCCACGCGAATGCCCAAGCAATGCGAATTCTTTCCAGCCCAATTGATCGGCAACTGCAAATATTTCCGCAACATCCTCCCAAATATTATAGGGAAACGCGCCTAGGCGATGACTGGTTTGACCGTGCCCGGCCATATCAATAGCAACTATATAGGTATTATTGAGTAAAGGAGCTAAAGCAAAAAAGCTGGCAGAATTATCTAGCCAGCCATGCAATGCTAATATGGGAAAATGTTCAGGATTACCCCAAGCTTGGGCAGCAACTTGTAGACCATCAATAGTGAAATGAAGTTGTTGAGGCTGCCTATTATTCATTTCATCTGCCCATAAATGCTATGCATTAACATGCCTTAACCAGCGCAGATCACCACAATTTTTTGCAGGAGTATCGCATTCAACCAACGCCATAGAGCTGGTATTCAACGAATGATAACCACGAGCGCTACCGCATAACACATCTAGCAAATCGCCAACAAAAGGCATATGGCTGGCCAATAAAACTGAATTCAGATTGGATGCCTGTAGCAAATCAAATAAATCCGCAGGATTACTTTCTGGAGTAATAAGATCTGTAGTTTTTATCGCAAGCTCAACGCCTTGTGCAGCTAAAATATCGCGCGCAATCAGTGCAGTTTGTTGCGCCCGCACTAAAGGGCTAGCCCAAATTTCTTGAACCTGATTCAAATCAGATAATGAATATTGAACACTTACTGCGACATCAGCGCGACCTTTGGGCGTCAAATTGCGCGCTTCATCTGTTGTTTGCTGGGCTTCAGCTTGGCCGTGCCGCAAAACAAAAATCTTCATAGTTATTTGCTCACTCGTATTTTTTATTTAGCTACTTTTTACATCATCCACTTTCGGCCAGTCGGCAAAGGGAAAAGGCTTTTCTTCGCTGGCGTAGGTTAAGAATTTTAAGGTGTCAAAAATATAAATAGATAAACCGTGGCCAAATTTTCGCAACTGAAGATTATCTTCTCCGGTTATCAAGGAGAAAATAAATTGCGCGATAACCAGAACCCACATAATGATGCTGGCTATTTGCAAAACAGCAGCAAAAACCAACATAAAAATCAAGCGCAACCAATGTTTACTAGACAGCAGATTAGATTTGATCTGATCGTTGTTCATTGTTAGCCCCCCAAATAATCTACGTCAGTATTTTGTTCGCCCATCATGAGGCTGCGCGCAACTTCAGCAATAGATTTCTGCTCAAATAGAATGCTGTACAAGCCAGATGCTAGTGGCATATATACACCTAATTCATCAGCCTTTTGTTTTACTTGCTTAAGTGTATTAACGCCCTCTGCAACTTGTCCTAGACCCGCGACAACTTCATCAAGGTTACGCCCCTGCCCCAAGGCAAAACCGACACGATAATTACGGCTTAAATCAGAGGTGCAGGTTAAAATTAAATCGCCAACACCAGCTAAACCTAAAAAGGTCATAGGATTAGCCCCCATTAAATGCGCGAAGCGACCCATTTCCGCCAAGCTGCGCGTTAACAACATGGCTTGTGTGTTTTGCCCCGCACCTAAAGCGGCAGCCATACCGCAAATAATCGCGTAAATATTCTTTAGCGCGCCACCTAACTCAACACCATAGCGATCATGGTTTGAGTAAACACGAAAGCTTGCAGACGATAGGGTGTGCTGAACTGCCTCGATCACCCTCTCATCGCTACTAGCCACCACTGAACCGGTTTGCATTTGGCGCACCATTTCTTTCGCAAAGTTGGGGCCACTTAACACGCCTATAGGGTGATTGGGCAACTCCTCTTCAAGTACTTGGCTCATTAAGGTAAAACCTTCTGGCTCAATGCCTTTAGAGGTACTTACCACCATCGCGTTATCGCGCAGAAAAGGTCGAATTGCGTGAGTCACCGAGCGGAAGGCATTGCTGGGAATAGATACATAGATCAAATCACTCTGACTGACCGCCATTTCCAGGTCAGATGTGATGATCAAGCTATCGGCTAAGCGATAATTGGGGAAATACTGGGTATTTTCACGCGTCTTTTCACAGGCTAAGGCATTCTCAGCCGAGCGCATCCAAAGGAATGTTTTAATATTATTATGCGCAATGATATTAGCAATCGCTGTGCCGAAACTTCCACCACCCAGCACAGTAACAGTCAAACTTGTAGTCATAATGAAAACCTGAGTAAAAATAGGAAAAAAATAACGTTTATCAACAAACCAAAAAGTGAAAAAAAGTTATACGAAAACAAAAATGTAACTTTTCTGCACAAATAACTTCACAAAAAAATTGTCCACATTTTCTGTGGATAACTTAGTGGATAGATTTTGGGAAACAGGGTCAAACCCTTATAAAATCTGACAGCACCTCGGATTGTGCGTTTTTTAACCAGCAAAATAATATTCTTAATTTTCAATGTGTTACAGTATTTACAAAGGCTTTTTTGAGTTTTTATTACGTTTTTTTAGCCATTTTGATTAGTGAGTGCACAACGCACACTAGATGTGCATAAAAAAGTTAGTGGTCATTAACCGTGAATCATCAGTAGAAGTAAAAGTTTCACAATGCAAGCAATATTCATCGAAAATTCACAGTAAAATTTTCACCCAATGTAACAACATATTAATTGACCTGACTGCGCTTAAAATGACCGTAACCGCCGTCGGCATAAAGCAATGGCGCAAAGTCAACATCACCTTTATATACCTGCTGAATATGAGCGATAACGATTTGATGAGTTCCATAGCTTATAAACATATCAGTTTCGCAAAAAAACACGACTTGAGCATCAACCAAATAAGGAGAGGCTTTTTCTTGATGCCAATTGCCCAAACCAAACCTATCTCTCCCCGGCTCGCGCCCAGCACATAAGTTGGATATAGCCTCGTGCTCGGCACCCAATACGTTCACGGAAAACTTACTGCCTTGAGTAGAAAAATACTCTTGCTGAGATACCAACTTATTGATGCATACCAGCAAAGAGGCTGGGTTATCTGAAACCGAAGTAACCGACGATGCGGTCATGGCAAATTTCTCGTCGCCAATACGCGCCGCAATCACACATACACCAGAGGCCAATCGGCGCATTCCTAGCTTCATGGCTTCACTTACCGGTTTATCCTGCATAACACATTCTCTTAACGGGTTTCTTGTGATGAATTAGCGGCTATCAATCCGTTATTCTGACAGAGACTTGCCATGAAACAAGTAAAACTATTTTTGGCGCTCAGTTAGCGGCCAAGTTGTTTATAAAATATCTAAACCCGCGAATAAATTGAATTTTTTATAATTTTTCGTTGACGAACATGGGGTGCCTCGATAATATGCGCACCACTTGAAACGCACAGCATTTTAAGTATTCGGAGTGTAGCGCAGTCCGGTAGCGCGCTTGCTTTGGGAGCAAGATGTCGGGGGTTCGAATCCCTCCACTCCGACCATTTTTAGAACCACCTTAATTAAGTCCAGTACGCGCCCGTAGCTCAGCTGGATAGAG
>SYDJ01000169.1 GCA_005801205.1 Gammaproteobacteria bacterium | reverse complement strand
TGCTGTGCGCACTAAATGAATTAAGGCAACACCGGAAAAGCCTGAACCTTGTTGGTTTGGTTCCAGCGCATCTTTAGCGAGATCAGCTCTGGAAATTAACGCGAGTGCAAAACCACCCAAATCAAATTTTACAAAACCGGCATGACTGCTGGGCGCACGCTGCCAACCCAGTGCTTCGTAAAAAGCAGCAGATTTAGCAACGTCATTTACCCCCAATAAAATAATGTGAAGGCGCTGTTTTAGTGGAGAAAGACTATTTCCCATAGATAAACTCCTTAAATAAATTATTTGACGGCGCAGTAATGCACCATTTTCATTTTGTTTTGGTCAATAAGCGCGAAAAATTCACCCGCTTTTTCATTTTGCATCATATGTTGTGCCGCACTCTCAGCTGAGGCTAGATTGCGCCAATGAATAATATCCACCCACTCTCCAACTTTGTCATACGCAAGATTGCGCGAAATAAAGCCAGCTTGCTTTGCCAAATCAGCATTAATTTGATTTGCAGCTGCAATCAACTGAGCTTCACTTACACCCGCATTCACTGCGAAGCTCACAACTTCAATAACAGCTTTACCCTTACATTTATCTGCCGAAGGTTCAACTTTTTCCGCAGCAAACACACCAGAAGAACATACAAACATGCTTACACTCAATAGCTTTACCATAACACTTTTCATAAATACTCCCAGTGGACAAATAGAACAAAAAATCAATAAAACCTGTAAATTAAGCTGCTCGTGCGCAATCAATCAGCGCGTGCATCCTCAGCGCGTGCATTCATAGTAGTGACCACTGCCGCCAAAATATGTCAGTAGGCTTATAGCTTTTGCTGTCAGAAGAAGAACTGCCTGTAGGCGAGCCACATACCAGAGTACCGCCAGGCCAATCTGTACTATCCCAACATTTAGCCAGCCTATGTGGTGCGGAGTTAGTCAGCACCCTAGGTGAACAGAAAGCGCACAACCCAAGGCTTCACGTGAAAAATGTAGCTAAGTATGCAGACTTGATGGACACAGCCGTACCCACCAACAGTGCCCGCAGGGAAATCTGAGCACCCCACCCGCCCCCTTCACAAAGGGAGCGGTTTCTTTATTCGCTAGATCGCCATTGATTTGCTAGAATCGCCGCCACGTAGAACATAACCATGAGAACACACACATGCTGATTGAAGCCCCTATCTCCCTTGGCGAACTCATCGACAAAATCACCATTCTTGAAATCAAAGCGGTAAGTATCAGCGATGCCGGCAAGCTCAAAAACGTGACCCACGAATTGAATGTGCTCAATACCAAGGTGGATAGCTTGTTAGATGCAACAGGTGTTGCCAAACTCGCCCCGCTCAAGCAAGACTTGAAAGACATCAACCAAGAGTTGTGGGTTATTGAAGACGACATTCGCGATTGCGAATACGTAAAAGACTTTAGCGATAAATTTATCCAACTCGCCCGCGCCGTTTATGTCACCAATGACAAGCGTGCCAAGGTGAAAAAAGATATCAACCTCGCCTTTGGTTCAGAATTGATTGAAGAAAAATCTTACAAAGATTATCAATAAGCTCGATGGAAAATACGCGTCCACCTATCAAGATTCTGTTAGTAAAAATGTCGTCCATGGGCGACATTTTTCACACTTTCCCCGCTATTAGCGATTTAAAAGCAAACTATCCAAACGTCATAATTGATTGGGTAGTTGAAGACGGCTTTAAAGAAATAGTCGATTGGCACCCCGCCATTCATAAAGCGATTCCCATCAGTCTACGACGCTGGATGAAAGAGCGCGGCGGCAAAAGCTGGCGCGAATTTAAAGCGTGGAAAAAAAATCTGCAAAGTGAACACTATGATGTAGTGATTGATGCGCAGGGTCTGCTCAAAAGTGCGCTCATTGCCAAGAGTGCAAATGCTACGGTTATTAAAGGCTTTAATGGAAAATCTGCACGCGAACCCATTGCCAGCCTTTTTTACAAAGAGCGATTTGATGTTAAGAAATCGCAGCATGCTGTTGAGCGCACGCGACAATTATTGGGTCAGGCATTTGGTTATACACCTGCACCAACACTCAACTTTGGTATCAACCAAAACTTTTCACACGTGACAAAAAAACTGCGCAAGCTGATGTTTATTATTGGCACCAGCTGGGTGACTAAGCTCTGGTCAACTTACCACTGGCAGCGGCTTACCGCCATCGCCCTTGAAGAAGGTTACGATGTAGAAATTATGTGGGGTAGTACAGAAGAGCGCGCCATCGCTGACAGTATTATTGCTGCCTGCCCGCAGGCGACGCGACCATTGCAACGTATGACCATTACCGCCATTGCAGAAAAATTAGTGGAAGCTGCGGGAGTAATTGGTTTAGACACAGGTTTTTCGCACTTGGCAGGCGCATTAGAAACACCTACGATTGCGCTTTACGGTGCAACTTCGCCGGTAAAAGTGGGGCTAATTGGCAACCACACCAGCAACTTACAAGTTGAACAGCCATTGGCTTGTATGCCATGTCACAAACGCCACTGCAAATGGTTGCCCGAAAATAGCCACGATACCCCACCCTGCATGAACGGTATAAAACCCTTCAATGTATGGAGCACACTCAAAACAAAAATCGCAGCCGCATAAAAACTACCCGAGCCTTACGCAATGAAACCGCAAAAAATTGGCATAGTGATTACCACCTACAATTCGCCAACATGGCTGAAAAATGTATTGTTCGGTTATGAAAACCAATCGCACAAGGATTTTACGGTGATCATTGCTGACGATGGTTCAGGACAGCCCACTCGTGATCTTATCGATGACTTTAAAGCTCGCGGCAAGCTGCGTATTGATCATGTATGGCATGAAGACAAAGGTTTTCAAAAATGCCAAATCCTCAATAAAGCCATCGCACAAACGGATTGTGACTATTTAATTTTTACCGATGGTGATTGCATTCCCGAGCCAGATTTTATTGCACTGCATCGCGACCTTGCACAGCCCAATTACTTTTTATCGGGCGGTTATGTGAAATTAACAACGCCGGTCTCACAAGCGATTACCGAAGCCGATATCGCTAGCGGAAACATTTTTAAACGCGATTGGCTCATTAATAAAGGCCAACCCAATAGCCACAAATTGTGGAAACTGATTGAAAATAAATTGATCAAAGCGCTGCTCAATGCTATTACGCCCACCAAAGCAACCTGGAACGGCATGAACTCCTCAACCTGGACTTCCGATATCAAAGCCTGCAATGGCTTTAATGAGGATATGCAGTACGGTGGGTTAGATCGTGAACTAGGTGAACGTTTATACAACCACGGATTAAAAGGCAAACAAGTGCGCTATAGTGTTAATTGCTTGCACTTAGATCACCCCCGCGCGTACGACAACCCCGAAACATGGAAAAAAAATTACGCCATTCGCAATGACGTTAAACGTACAGGCCGCTTTTGGGCTGAAAATGGAATAACAAAGAAAACAAGCATCTAATGCCCGATAATTCTTTATTTATAACTATGAGCCGATCATGATTCCGAAAAAAATTCACTATGTATGGGTTGGCACACAACCAAAATCTGATTTGATTTTAAGATGCATGGAAAGCTGGAAAAAACACTTGCCAGACTACGAAATAGTTGAATGGGACAATGCAAAATTCGAAACCATAAAAAATACATATTCAGAACAAGCATTCCATTATAAAAAATGGGCATTTGTATCTGATTATATACGGCTCTATGCTCTTTACCACGAAGGAGGCGTCTACCTTGACACAGACGTTGAGATCACCAACAACATTGATGAATTTTTAAATCATGAATTTTTTAGCGGATATGAAAACTATCAAGGTGCATGCTCACCTATTACCGCGCTAATGGGGGCAGAAAAAGGCAATAACATTATAAAGGATTTATTAGATCATTATACGACTGCGCGCTTCGAAACATCCAAAGGTTTAAACACTCATTCAAACACGTCAAGAATTACCAATTATTTTGAAAAGACCTTTGGATTAAAAAAGCCCTATGACGGTAAAACCGCATCAAAACTAAATCAAAACTCAATTATTTACCCTGCAACACACTTCTGCACCCCCTCAAATGAAAATATAAACTACTCCATTCATCATTTTAACGGCTCATGGCTCGATGGTTACGCAAGGAGAAATAAACTTTCTTTCTTTGGGAAGTATATTGTTGCTCGCTTTAGAAAAAACACAAAAATAAAATCCAATGTGCTACCGCTGTACAACAATGAAAAAATGATCGCGTCTTTTAAGCTTTCCGATAAAATAATTTTCGGATTAATAAAAACTGGAAACTGAATATTACTTATTACCGAGGTTATGCGACAAAACCAACAATATATCGACAAATAAGCCCGCCCGAAAGCAGCTATAGGATTTTTTAAATTAAAAACTCGAGTTATTTAAATATAACGCATCAACTTGAATAAGCGAAAAAACTCCCCTCTAATTAAGTAAAGTCGCATTAAGGAGAGCTTATCGATTTTAATATTTCTCAATAATGACGCACGATAATGCTCAACTCTCTCATCATTATTAAGACCGATCCGCTTCAATTCTTTTACTGTAAAAAAATAAACTTTCACACAATAAAGTATAAATTTAAATTTAGCCTCCGCACTTAATCTCGGATGTTTTGCAACCCATAAATCAAGGACACCTTCAACCCCAGACGACATGTCATCTATTTTTTTGGGGTTGGGCACTGCAAGAATGCTACCTTCTCTTTGCCTATACAACACCCAAACACTAGGCGAATAATAGAAGGTAGTTGCTCTTAGTGCTAACCTCGGTGTTACAACCATATCTTCAAAGTATTTTCCCTTAGGGAACTGTAAGTCACCAGCCCATAAACTGCGCTTCGCAATTTTTGACCAGCTATGCAATTTCCCATGGGTATACATACCTATAAAAAGCTGATCAGGATTTGACATTAATTCATTGGCAGGGCCAGCAAAAGTTTTTACATGACGTTCTTTTTTCGCTTTACCATATGTAGAACTACCCTCCGTCCGCCAAATACGATAATCGCAGAGAACCAACTCTGGAGAATGTTGCCGCACAACACTCTGCAGCTCAGCAACAGCACCATCATTTAGCGCATCATCAGAATCAAGAAACCAAATATATTCGCCCTCAGCCGATTCCAATAAACTATTGCGCGCAGCGCTTAAACCCATATTGGTAGGGTGTTGCAGAATTTTTAGCGGATGATGTGAGCTGGCAGCAAATTCATTTAATACACGCAGAGAACCATCTGTAGATTTATCATCAAGAACAATAATTTCTATCTGAGAATCGCATTGCTTAACAACTGAAACAAGGCATTCAACCAAATAGTCTTGAACATTATAAACTGGAATTAAAATACTTAACCAAGGAACCATACAAACTACCCTTTACTGCGACAGAAAACTATTCCGTGCAAATCCGTTCATGATAAAAAACTAAAAAACTTAACCTTTGTATAAACTAACACAAAGAATATTACTAATTTGTAGCTATTTGTAACTGTTTGCCATTTACGTTCATTTTTACAAAGGCCGAAATGGAGAAAGCTTGTAGTACGTTGCAATCGCCTGCCATTGTAAACGATTACCATCTTGCTTCACATTGGTGGACTTCAATGAAACCGATTGAGAATTAACAATTGGAATAGGCTTTTGTACCGGATTTGATGTGCGCCGAGATAAGGTGCCGTTCAAATGTGACATAGCCTTAAACCATAGATCATCAGCTTTCGGTGCCAAAGCGGTATAGCGTTCTGCATTACATACATCCGCACAAAAACAGTGCGGTGGATATAAAACACCGCCATAACCTATAGGCAAAGTGGAATCGTAACTCATACCTTTTTGAGTCGCGTTACACCACTCTTTATAGGGTAAAAGCTGCCCTTGATTATCGTAAGCAATAGCACGACACTCATTCGCAATAATATCTTTAGGATAACGCAAGTGATCTGCATACAAATTATTGAGCCATGATGGTGCATACATCATGTCATCATCACAGGTAACAATAATTTTTTCAGGAAAGGAAACCAAACTATGTACTAATTTACGATGCGGTAAATTTCCTTCTACAAAATTAATTTCAAATTTATTGCCTACTAAATCTTGCAAACTTTTGGGGACTTGATACTTGAGCTGCTCATTTAACCAAAGCACAACTTTTTCAGGCTTGTGCGTGCCCGCTAAAATGCTACGCACGGTTAGATGAATCACATGAAAGCGCGAAGGAATTGACGTAAAAGATACTATGACAGGTACATCTTCGGATGATTTATGAAGCTCGCCTATATTCATTCGCCTCAACTGGAAAGCGCGCCACACCGATCCGGGAAACTCTTTTAATTTCATAAACTAAACACCCGGCAAATGCTTTTTGAGCATAGGTTCCAACCGCGCCCAAACAAGTTCAGGCGTAATTAAATTGAAGCGCTGCTCATAACTCATTAATGCTAGCTCGGTTTGAGAGCGCAATTCGTCAACACCCATACCGGCAAAACGCTCACCTTGATCCGGTAGCCAGCGCATCTTTGATATGTTTGGCGGAAAAATAGCAAACGATGGAATATCCAATGCCTGTGTAAGGTGCCTTGCACCGCCCTCATTACCAAAGAAGAAATGGCAATTAGCGCTTAACGCGCACAAATCTCGCAGCGAATTAGCATCTATATTGGTAAAAATATTAGGGTGATTATTCATCTCTTGGTGAACATTCATTGCAAATTCACGCTCAGCACTCACAAAATTAAAGATTATTTGTGCATCAAATGTATCAATAATATGTTGCAGCACACATTTCATCTTCTCCTTATCCCAAATCTTATGCTGCAAGCGCGCCGAAACAACCGCCAAGATAACCGGCTTAGAAAAATCAATTCCTGCATTCTGCATATATCCATGAAAAGCGAGCTTTTCATGGTCGGTCACATACAATCTAAATTCCTTGCAGTAAATAACGTCCGCTATTTTTTCTAGCGGTTTTAAAAAATAAAGATTGTGCTCTATCATATTGCAACGCTTATCGCTGCGATTATCAACCGGATAATTTAGCCCCAAAAAGCTGTAACTTTTCTTAGAACCTATACGAAACGCAGAGCCTAACGACAACAAAGAAAACAATAAAGTGCGCACAGTACCGCGCATATCAATAATCACGTCGTAGTGATTGGCGCGAACTATTGACCAAGCTCTGAAAATATAACGAAAGAAGTTTCGGTCATCTTTTGCATCAAAACTAATCACCTTATCAATATCTGGATGCCCATCATATAGAGGTGCTATAGGTGTATTCAGCAAATAATGAATTTCCGCATGAGGGAACGTTTTGCGCAAACTGGTGCACAAGGAGGTGCCAAGCACGGCATCGCCCACGCGACGAAAGCGAATCACCAGAATTTTTTTAATATCTTTCGCAGACACCATTTAGCACTCCAACATTACGGTAATAACAGCTGCATTTTTCGCGTTATTGCAAGAAAATAAAATACCCATATCTTATATTCTCCGACCCACCAAAAATCGGACAAGCGCTCTGCCAGATGACGAAAAAGGGTCGCCATAATACCCAAAAGACCCGCAAAAATCTCGCCGACCAACGCAGACAAGCAAGCTTCTAGCCCGCTATAATCGGCGACCTCAATTTTTTATCTTTTTTGCCGTTTTCCGGCCATCCGAACGAGTTGCAATTGCTATGGAAAAAACCTACGAACCCCATGCTATAGAACGCCAGTGGTATGAAACCTGGGAAGCCAAGGGCTACTTTAAGCCTGCTGGCGAAGGCAACCCCTATTGCATGATGATCCCACCACCCAATGTTACGGGCAGCCTGCACATGGGTCATGGTTTTAACAACGCGG
>SYDJ01000168.1 GCA_005801205.1 Gammaproteobacteria bacterium | reverse complement strand
TCGCGCCTTACTCTGCATTAATTTTTGATGTGGAATTGTTAGATATTGTTGGGTAATTTTTAGACTCAGCTTAATCCTCTAGTGGCACCAAATGGGTCCCATGAGAGTTCGCCGAGCATCGCAAGATAATTCAAGTAAAACGCACAGGACGTGCGTTTTAGCTCTGACACGACAGGGACGTCGTGTCAGAGCGGCTTGAAATTATCTGAGAAGCGCAGGAAACACGAACGAACTGGGTCGCCTTTCTTTGGTTACTTTCTTTGGCGAAGCAAAGAAAGTGACGCCCGCGGCAGGCGGAACACCTCTCAAAACTAATCCAAGCCTTCCAACTAAAAATTAAAATATTTTCGCGTTAACTCTCTCTGGAATTTCCCCATGTGGTTTAAAAACCTACGCTTGTACCGCCTTACCGAAGAATGGACACACACACCTGAAGATTTGAACACAGCGCTTGAAGCATTCTGCTTTAACCCCTGCGGTAGCCTTGACCTCATGCGCTACGGTTTTATTGAGCCTCTCGGTCGCCACGGCAGTGAATTTATTCACGTGACCAACGGCTACATTATGATTTGCGCTAAAAAGCAGGAAAAAATTCTGCCGTCTTCAGTGATTAATGAGCAACTGGAAGAAAAAGCGCTGGCAATTAGCGAAGCCGAAAGCCGCAGTGTTGGCCGCAAAGAAAAGCAAAGTATGAAAGATGAAATTATTTTTTCACTTTTACCCAAAGCCTTTGCAAAATCGTCGTTGGATTTCGCCTATATAGCCCCGCAAGAAAAATTGATTGTGGTGAACTCGTCATCCGCTAAACGCGCAGAAGATTTACTCAGTAAATTGCGCGAGGCACTCGGCAGCTTACGTTGCATTCCCATCAGCGCCAAAAATATTCCCACTCAGGTAATGACTCATTGGGTGCAAACCGGGAAGTTGGCGAATGAGTTTGAACTGGGCGAAGAATGTGAGCTGCAAGCAGGCAAAGATGCACGCGTAATCAAGTGCAAAAAGCAGGATTTAACCGCAAACGAAATTCTCAGCCATATTAATAGCGGTATGTTTGTGAGCAAACTCGCGGTGACCTGGAAAGAATCTATCCACTGCGTATTGGATGATCAACTCGCGGTAAAACGTTTAAAGTTTGACGATGTCATCAGCGAAAAAGCCAACGAGCGCAACCCTGAAAGTAAAGCCGAACAGTTTGATGCAGATTTTGCGATTATGAGCGGCGAATTGAAAAACTTTATTGTTGCATTGCTTGCAGCATTTGGTGGCGAGACGGATCCGGTTTAAAAATATTTACGTAGGTTGGCGGTGAGGAACGAACCCCAACACGCCCATCTGGCCGCGCCAACCAAAAGCCAATTTAATATCCAATCAGGCTTTTGGTTAATTGTGTGAGATGGTCATGTTGGGGTTCGTTCCTCACCACCAACCTACACACCTTGTGCATGTTGTAGCGCTTCATCTAACGATGCATAAAACTCAAGCGGTGTTTCATCCGGTTTTAATTTTGCGCGCAATAAATTTTTAAGTGGTTGGCGCTGAATATTGGTGAGCGCAATGTGGGTGCGATTTCTTTCACATTGCGCCATTAATTTACGCAGGGAAGCCAAGCCACCAGCATCAATCATAGTCACGCTATCCATCTGCAATATCAGATTTTCCTTAACCCCCACCTTCAGCGAAAGCTCACCAAAAATTCTATCGGCCGCTGCAAAAAATAGCGGGCCGTTAATTTTAAAGATACGCCAATTGGGTGGCGAATCTTTATGCTGGACTTCTACCACTTGTGTAGTCGCCGCAATTTCTTTTACAAATAACAATGCAGCCAAAACAATACCTACGGTAATGGCGATAACCATATCAAACACAACCGTCAGCGAGAAACACGTCAACAGTACCAGTACATCGCTGCGCGGTGCGGTTTTAAATAGATGCACAGCTTTGTGCGCTTCACTCATACCCCACGCGACCATCACCAACAATGCCGCCATCACCGCCATAGGTACATAAGCCATCAGCGGTGCCAAGGCAATTAAACCCAAGAGCACCACGCTCGCATGTACCATGCCTGCCACGGGCGATTCAGCGCCCGCTTTAAAACTCGCACTACTGCGCGCGATAGCCGCCGTTGCACTTATACCGCCAAAAAAAGGCGCAACAATATTGCCAATACCCTGCCCTAATAATTCACTGTTTGCGCTGTGATGTTTGCCAGACACATTATCTAAAATCACCGCACATAAAAGCGATTCAATTGCACCGAGCATGGCAATCGCAAAGGCAGCAGTTAATAATTCTTGTGCGAGATGCCAGCTCCACACCAACGGCATGCCGTCTGCTCCCCCGCGCAACCATGGCCACTCAAACGCGGGCAACATAGGTGGAATGCCCTGCCCTTGAGCGCCATCGGCTAATAGATAATGAAAGCGCGATCCAATGGTATCCACCACCCAACCCTGCTGCGCAAAAATAATCGCTACAAGTGTGCCAATAATAATCGCCGGTAAATGCGGTGGCACTGGCGTTTTAAAACGCGGCCATAGCAACATCACCAAAAAAGTCAGCGCGGCAATTGCAAAACTGGGCCAATGGGTTTGCGACAAATGGCTTAATAGCACAATGCTTTTATCGACAAAATGTTCCGGCAGATTCGCAATGTGCAAACCAAAAAAATCTTTTATTTGCAGCGTGATTAACACTACCGCAATGCCGCCGGTAAAACCGAGAGTGACCGATTCGGGAATATACTCAATCAAACGCCCCAAGCGCATAAACGCCATAGTGACTAAAATAAAACCCGCTAAACAACTGGCTACCAGCAAGCCGCCAAAGCCGTATTTTTGTGCTATGGGAAATAAAATCACTACGAAGGCAGCCGTTGGCCCTGAGATGTTGTAGCGCGAACCGCCCGTAAGCGAAATTAAAAAGCCCGCGATAATGGCCGTGTACAAACCATATTGCGGCGGTACACCGCTCGCAATAGCCAGCGCCATTGCCAAGGGAATAGCGATAATGCCAACGGTAATGCCCGCCAACAAATCGCGTAGCAATCGCTCACGGGTATAAGTCTCGGTAAAGCAGGCTTCACGCAAGGCATGAAATAAACGGAGTGAAAATAAATGCGAGCGATGCGGCATAAGCGCTTAATCTTCTTTAATTGTTTACAGAATTTTATCGTCAGGAACGTCTTTTCTTTACGCAGCTTTTATACCAAGTCATGGTTGCACTATTGCTACGCTATTTCTGCACTATTGCTACGCAATTCCACAACCAAAAGCCGTACACATAGGGATATAATGCGCCCAAGATTAAACCATTAACCACGACTTGGATTTAATAATGCGCCAACTTTTAGCATTCGTCACCACACTTGGCTTAAGCATGTGCTTTTTAACCGCTTGTAGTAAAACACCCGAGCCCGTAAAAATTGAAGGCTTTGCGCAGGGTACAACTTATCACTTCACCTTTGTATTGCCCCCACTCAACGGGAAAAAGGACAGTGAACAAGCACTCGTCAGCCAAGAGTTTATCAATAAAGCCATTACGGCAGAGCTAGCGCGCATAGATGCCTCCATTTCAAATTATCGCAAAGACTCTAGCATTGAATTGTTTAATGCTCAGCTCGATACCGCACCCCATGAAGTGAATGAAGAAGTGGTGCAATTGATTGAACAGGCGCGCAAAATTAGCGCAGCGAGCAATGGCTGTTACGATTTAACCATTAAGCCATTGTTTGATTTGTGGGGCTTTAAAAAAGATGTATTTAATTTACCAAGCGATGAAGCACTGCAACAAACTTTGCAATTAGTCGGTATAGATAAGCTCGTTACAGTTGATGCAACTCACTTACAAAAAACACTACCCAATTTGCGTGTAGATTTATCATCCATAGGCCAAGGCCATAGCGTAGGTCGCATTGCGGAGCTGTTAGAAAAACACGGCGTGACTAATTACCTAGTGGAAATTGGCGGCGAATTAAAAGCGCGCGGTAAAAAGCCCGATGGAAAGCCGTGGCGAGTTGCGCTAGAAAAGCCGCTGCCGAATGAGCGTAAATTATCGAAGATAGTAGCGTTCAACTCCGGTGAACCTATGTCATTAATGGCATCGGGCACCTATCGCCACTATTTCGATAATAACGGCAAACGTTACAGCCATATTTTAGATGCACGCACCGGCAAACCCGTTGAACACAATACAGTGTCAGTGGCGGTATTGCACCCAAACCCTGCGATTGCCGATGCTTGGTCAACCGCGCTCTTATGCTTAGGCAGTGAAGCAGGCATAAAAACCGCGAATGAACATAATATTGCAGCGCTTTATGTGGATCAGCACGGCGAGCAGCTTATAGAGAAAAAAACCAAAGCGCTGAATGCGTTAAAAGACGTTGAGCTAAAGGAAGCGGAAGATAATTAATTCTCGAATGCTAGCTAGCGAACCGAATGCCATTCACCAAACAACTAAAGTCTTTTTATTTATAGGATGCCCATATTTTAGCCTCAACGAAAATATTTATTAGCAAGCTTATTGCTTTTGCCAATCGCCACCCGTGGATAATTCCGCTATTTGGTTTTGTATCGGGGCTGGCCAGTTTTTTTCTTGTCGAACGCAAACAAGATCAATTTGCGCAGCTAATTGCAATTTTAATGCTCGCCAGTTGGCTATGGCTGGCCGCAGAAAACTTATTAGAACGCGGCATTTCTCATTACTTTGATAAAAAAATACCACCCGCTGCATTACGCTATATCACTCAATTAGTGCATCAAGAGAGTTTATGTTTTGTAGTACCTTTTTTTGTGCTGACGACCGCATGGAATAGCGGCCAAGCGCTCTTTACCGCACTTTTAATTGTGGCTGCACTTATTTCCATTACCGACCCTATTTATTACAAATGGCTCGCACCGCGTCGCTGGCTATATTTTATCTTTCACGGCGTAACACTCTTTGCTGCGCTACTCACAACGCTACCGTTGCTATTTCATTTACCCACACCGCAAAGTTATTTGTGGTCGCTTGCCATTGCAGCACTACTCACTTGCCCTAGCGCGGCTCATAACTTACCTATCAATAAATGGAAACGGCATTTAATCGTTTTATTGTTAATTATCACAACCTGCGGCCTAGGTTATTTGGTGCGCCCGTGGATTCCACCAGCATCGCTCTGGCTCACGCAAGTCGCCATTACCGATCATATAGACGATGAAATAAAATCGCCCACGCAACAATTAAAAGTGGTGAGCAGTGATCAATTGCGCAACGGTATTTACGCGTACACCGCCATTCACGCCCCACGCGGCTTAAATGAACGCATCTACCACCAATGGAGTCGCAACGGCAAAAAGCTGGATAAGATTGCACTGGATATTACCGGCGGCCGCGAACAAGGCTACCGCGCATGGAGCCATAAAATGAACTTCCCCGAAGATGTGGCCGGCGATTGGAAAATTACGGTGATGACAGATGGCAACCAAGTGATTGGGGTTTTGCGGTTTGAGGTGGTGGAGTAACTGCACCCCCTCGGCAACACCTTCTTTTTAAAGAATGAACAAAGGCACCCCCTCCTAGCCTCCCCCTTGAAAAAGGGGAGGGACTTTACTGCAAAGGCACCCCCTCCTAACCGCCCCTTCACAAAGGGGAGGGAAAACTCCCTACTTGCGTTGCAATGCCATGTGCGACAAAGCTTGTGTGAAGCGCAATCTGCCCCTCCCCCTTTTCAAGGGGGAGGTTGGGAGGGGGTGCAGTTGGCTTTCGCTCCTCCCCCTTTTCAAGGGGGAGGTTGGGAGGGGGTGCTCGCCTTAAGTTTTTTCAACAAATCCACAAATCTCCACCAACACTCCGTCAATATTGTTCATTACATCCACATTCGTAAAACGCAAAACTTGTAAGCCAAGCGATTTCATAAACGCATCGCGCACTTGGTCGTACTCCTGAGCACCTTCTTCATAATGACTATTGCCATCTAACTCGATCACCAGTGCTATTTCAGGACAATAGAAATCCACCACATAACGACCAATGCCGTATTGGCGACGAAACCTTACCCCAAGCTGTTTGTTACGAATTCTCACCCAAAGTTTTTGCTCTGGCGTGGTTAGATTATTGCGCAAAGTTTGGCGGATGGGCTTTTGGCTTGAGGTATTGAAAATTTGTTTAGTCGGCATTTGAACATCTCCTTTGTGGTATTTGAACTGCACCCCCTCCTAGCCTCCCCCTTCACAAAGGGGAGGGACAACTCCCTACTTGCGCGGCAATGCAGTTTGCGACAAGGTTTGTGCGAAGCGCAATCTGCCCCTCCCCCTTTTCAAGGGGGAGGGTGCATTTATCTATTCAAATGCAATTCCGGCGTCATGCTCTGATGAAGTATCGCCAAAATGACTATCTGTTCTTTTTGTATCAGGTAGTAAATCGTATGACTGTAACTTGGGAAACTATAGATACCTTCTTCTTTAAATCGCAAGGCTCCCATTAAAGGATTCTCAGCTAGCTTGTTTAGGGCGGAACGCAACGAATCCAAGCATTGTTTAACTTGTTGCTTGCCCCATTTATTGCGGGTGTAGTCGCGGATATTGTTGATGTGCACCACCGCCTCATCCGTGAGAATAAATTTAGCCATTATTCGTTCTCGGCATCAATCATTGCATTGAGAACAGAATCGCCATCCTGCACCCTGCCCTCGGCAAGATCACCAAGGCCACGCTTGAGTGATTGGCGCAGCAGTTCCATTTTTAACGGCTCCATAGCGGAGTAGTCTTCGGCGGAGATCATGACTGCAACTGGCTTGCCGTTGCGGCTGATTTCTACGGGCGCACGCTGCACCTTAAGCAAGAGATCACCAAATTGGGTTTTGGCCTGATTGGAAGTTAGAGTTTCCATTGTGCTACCTGTGCGGGCTAGTGATCGAACCAAATGATCGAATTGAACGATTTGGTTGAGTATAAGTAATACTGGTGTAAAGTTACACCCCCTCGGTAACTGCTCGATTTCATTCCCGATGAAATTCTACCTCCCCCATCCATGGGGTCGTCCTGCGTTACTCTACAGCCGCCAGCTCCTGACGCGGCTGAATTCCCTAACGTCGTGTTAGGGATACCTCCTGCATCCATGCAGTCGTCCCAGCGTCTCCCTTGAAAAGGGGGAGGAAGTTAATCTTCACTCTGTGCTAACATACGCGCCTTTTTTCCGTTGGTTATTTTCCGTTCGAGACAATGCTATGAGCACTAAAGTCGCCGTTGTGATGGGTTCCAAGAGTGATTGGGCCACCATGCAAGCTGCTGTTGAAATCCTGCAGAAACTGGGTGTGGAGTACCATACCGAGGTGGTTTCGGCACATCGCACACCACAAAAATTGGCCGCATTTGCTGAAGAAGCCGTGGCCAATGGCTTTGGTGTGATAATCGCAGGCGCAGGTGGCGCGGCGCATTTACCGGGGATGATCGCAGCGCACACGCGTTTGCCAGTGCTAGGCGTTCCGGTGCAAAGCAAAGCCTTGAACGGTATGGATAGTTTGCTCTCCATCGTGCAAATGCCTAAAGGTATTGCGGTGGGGACTTTGGCGATTGGCACGGCGGGCGCATTTAACGCTGGCTTATTGGCCTGCCAAATTCTGGCGCTGAACGATGCTGACTTAGCGTCACGTATTGAAGAGTTCCGTTATACCCAGACGCAAGCGGTTTTAGATAATCCAGACCCAAGCGTAGATTAACCCCCACCCAACCTCCCCCTCCACGAAGGGGAGGAGCCGACTCCCAGTGCAATAAACTTGGTGCGAAGTAGGCTCTAGTCCCTCCCCTTTTTGAAGGGGGAGGTTAGGACGACTGCATGGATGCAGGAGGTAGAGTAACGCAGGAGCAGTTACCGAGGGGGTGCAGTTTTTAGTCTTAAATTCTTTGTATAGGTAGTCCATGATCAGTAAGCCAATTTGGGTATTAGGTGCAGGCCAACTCGGTGCCATGTTGAAACATGCGGGCATGCCCTTAGCCTTGGATGTGCGCCCAGTGGATATCAATGAAAGCACCGCGCCCGCTGTGCAGGCCGGTGACTTGGTAACCGCCGAGCGCGAACAGTGGCCAGACACCTTGGTCACTCAAACCTTGGCGCAGCATTCGCACTTTGTGAACAAACCCGTATTTGGCCGGTTAGCTGACCGCAAAACACAAAAAGAATTAATTGATTCCCTTGGCATTTCAACCGCGCCTTGGCGCAATGTGGCGAATGATATTTCTGCTAATGAGTTGCGCGACCAACTCGGCGAGCGCGTGTTACTCAAGCGCCGCACCGGCGGTTACGATGGCAAAGGCCAACATTGGATTCGCACCCAAGACGATCAAGTGCCCGCCGATTGGCAGGGCTATGCCATTGCCGAACAAGCCATTAACTTTGATGAAGAAGTATCGCTGGTGGGCGTACGTAACCGCGCCGGTGAATGCGTGTTTTATCCGCTTACACTTAACCTACATTTAAACGGCATTCTCTACGCCTCAGTTGCGCCGCTCGCGCGTTTGCAAACCTTGCAAAACCAAGCGGAAACCATGCTCGGCAAGCTTCTGAAAGAGTTGGATTATGTGGGCGTTATGGCGATGGAATGTTTCCGCGTTGGCGACCAACTTATGATTAACGAGTTGTCACCGCGCGTTCACAACAGCGGCCACTGGACACAGGCTGGCGCGAGCATCAGCCAATTTGAATATCACCTGCGCGCCGTTGCAGACATGGCGATGCCTAAAGCGCAAATCCTTGGCCAGAATGTGATGATCAATTTGATTGGCACCGACTACAACGCCAAATGGTTGGGCCTGCCGGTTGCGCAAACTTATTGGTACGGCAAAGATGTTTTACCCGGCCGCAAGGTTGGCCACATCAATTTAGTAAGCACGGATGTGCAAGACCTTCGTGCAACGCTGCAAGAACTCAAACAGCTTTTACCAGAAAAATATTATAAAGAGGCGATAGATTGGAGCCTCGAAGCGCTGGAAGATGTTGCATAAAATAAAATAAAATAAACTAAAGCCAAGGCCAACAACCTTGGCTTTTTTATTTCCCCTCAGGCAAGGAGTCATCATGTACACATTACATATCGCCAACAAAAACTATTCGTCCTGGTCATTGCGGCCATGGTTAGTTTTATCTGCATTTAATATCCCCTTTGAAGAAAAAATTCATCCTTTCCCTGAAACTGGCGTGTGGGATTTGTACCGCACCTTTTCACCCAGCGGCAAAGTGCCTTGCCTGCAAGATGGTGAAGTAGTGGTGTGGGATTCGCTGGCGATTATTGAATACCTCTCAGAGCGGCACGAGCACATCTGGCCGTGCGATAAGACTGCGCGCGCATGGGCACGTTGTGCGGCGGCTGAAATGCACTCCGGCTTTCAAACCCTGCGCAATAATTGCGGGATGAGTTGCGGAATGCGCATTCAGTTGCAGCAAATATCGCCCGCGCTCCAAAAAGATATTTCGCGTATTGATGAATTATGGAATGAAGGTTTAGTTAAATTTGGCGGGCCATTTTTAGCGGGCGATACTTTTAGCGCGGTGGATGCATTTTTTGCACCCGTCGTTTTTCGTGCACAAACCTATCAATTGCCCATGAGCATAAGCGCGAGCAATTACCTAGAAACAATCCTAAACTTACCGGCTATGCGCGCATGGTATGACGCCGCACTACTTGAGCCATGGCGCGAACCGGCGCATGAGCAAGAGGTATTGGATGCCGGAAAACTACTGGCCGATTTACGCCAAGGTTAAAACCTCTGAATGCGTCAAAAACAAAAACGCCGTGTTGGGTTAACTCAACACGGCGTTTTTAATAGAGCCAATTGACTTAAAAATGACTTACAAAATCCACACCTCTACACGGCGATTAACATTTTTACCTTCCTCGGTATTACTCGCGGCCAGTGGCGCGGCATCCCCCATGCCCTTGGAGACCAACGGATAAATACCGCGTTGAATTAAGAGCTGCTCTACCACTTTAGCGCGGCGTTCAGACAACTCAGTGCCTTTGCCCGCATCACCTTCACTGTCAGAGAAGCCGAACAGCTGCACACGTTTAGGTGCGTTGACTTCCACATATCGTGCCACGCGATCCAAATCATTGAGCGCTTTAGTATCTAGCTCATCGCTGCCGCTTTTGAAGCGGAAGTTAATCGACATGCGCTCAGAGCGCGCGGTTAATGCACGCATATCCGCAGGGTAAAAATCATTTTCAAAGGGTTTACCCAATTTGATATTTTGCGATATGAAACCTACGTCCTCCACAATTGATTGACCGCGCTCAGTGACCACAAATTTGATAAATTCTTTGGTTTCAATATTGGGGTTTAGCTGTGGCGTGTAGAAAAACAAACGACGCGACAGAGGGTAATCTTCTGTGCTCACGGTAAAATGCGTAGGCACAATGGCTTTGTTGTGATCGGAAGACGCTACCGCAATGAGTTTTGCGTGGCGCACATAAGGCAAGCCGATAAAACCAATTGCACCAGGTTCACGCGCCACAGAGTCAGACAACTCGCTACTGGATTCTACGCGAATAGCCGATTCCGAAAGCTTCGCTTTGCGTGATTCCAACACTAAACTTTTAAAGGTATCCCACGTACCTGATTTGTCATCGCGCGCATAGACTTTAATGGGGAGATCCTTACCGCCCAGCGCTGACCAATTGGTAATTTCGCCCGAAAAAATCGCAACCAGTTGATCTATAGATACACCGGTAATGCTATTACTGGGCGAGGTAATAATCGCCAAGCCATCTAAGCCCAATATATGTTCGCTACCCGGCAAGGAGAGATCGCCCGCATTAGGCAAAAGTTCTTCACGCTCTTTATCTTTAATACGGCGCGATGACATCCCCATATCGGTTTCATTTTTCAATAAGCCCGTGAATGCCGTACCTGAGCCATGAGCTTTCAATTCAATATATTCAATGCGGCCATTAATCTCACCGGAAATCACTTTTTCGTTGGGCGATGTTGGGCTCACTTCGGTACGCACATTGCTGGCACCTTGGCTCATTAAGTAGGCTTCAATTAAACGCGGCGCTAGTTTTTCGCCCACGGTATTGGAGCCGTGCAGGCGGAACAATGGCTTCTCTGCTTTTACTAAGTTTCCTACTGCCACTGGATCGCCTTTGGTTTTTAAGCGCGATTCTACCGTTACATTTTGAACGGCTTTAAACACAAAAACTTCGCCTGCCTCCATGGGTAAAAATGAGCGCAGCATATAACCGCTCATAAAAACAATCATGGCAAACGCGGCAGCGGTAGCGATATGCATACGGAAGGTGGAGCGAGATTTTTTATGTACCTTATGAGACGCAGTGTCATGGGTAGATTGCAAAATGGCATCTTCCATTTTGCGAATTTCCCATACGAGGGCGACTAATTCTTCATTTTCGGTGGTGAGCGCTTTTTCTAATAAATCTGCGCGATATTCCTCATCCTTTAGCACCATATTCAGTGGAATATGCATTTTCAATTGGGTTTCGCACAGACGCTTTAAATTCCATACTTTATCCACCAGCGCTACGTTGTAGTGCAAGTGTTTATGAGCTTTTGGTGACATAATAATTTCTCTAGAACAGTCAGCAGAAATGGGGCTGGCGCACTATATGAACAAAAGGTGACAGTTATATGACACGCAGACTTCAGAAATATGACAGATATATTAACGGGAAATTTTTAGCGAGATCTGCTTCCTTGCAGACAGAATGATCCTTATTAACACCCATCCTTGCGTACATAAAGAGTCCTTACAAATAGCAATAATCCTTACGAATAAAGAGCGCCTAGTATTTTTACATCGAGGTAAACCTTAGGATGCGGCAGAGGCTTGCTGCACGCTCATTAACACATATTTAAATGACAACTCTATGACATGAATGCAGGTACTACTCGCCCTTAATTTTTTTAATTTTCTTTTGCATCTGTAATACTTTGGCTGGCTGCTCTAGTTTTTCATAGAGAGTGGCCGCCAATTCATAAAAACGCACATCGTTTTTTTCACGATCTACCGCCTGCAGCACTAACTGCAAAGCTTGCTGATATTCTTTTTGCTCAAAGGCCGATAACGCCAAATTGTATTTATAGAAAGGGTTTGACTCGCGATAGCGCTGCGCCAAACGCGCAAACTTTAGCGCTTGTGCTTTATTGCCAGCCTGACGGTAATGAGAAGAAAGATTATTCATGACCGTTAGGTCTTCTGGATTCAACTCTAGAGCATGTAAGTAAGCTAGTTCTGATTCACGCAGGAGTTTTTTACGGCCGTAAAGTACACCCAAGTTGCTCCACACGTAGCTTTGCTGATTGTTCAAACTAATGGATTTACGCAGGCTCAAAAATGCATCCGTAAAATTGCCGGCATCAAGATATTCCATCGCGCGGTTACTGTAGAACTGTGCCGTCGCCAAGGTGTCGCTAATTTCATGCTGGCGATAATTAGCTCTGTAACGATGCATCTCTAAATCAATCACCACATCGTCGCGCCGCAAAATATTGGTAATTTCGCCTAACAAGGGAACTTTGACATTCACATGCCGCAAAAACACCATATCCTTCCTGTTGCGCATATCCCACGTCGGCGGAATTTCAACTTCATTGACCTTGGCATTCAAACCAACCGAGCGCGCTAGCGCGACATAGAGCAAGGTAAAGCTCAAGCAATTAGCGTGACGCTGCTGAAATGTGGTAATGGGCGGCTCAGTGATATATGCGCTGTAGACCATACCGTAGCCACCCGACTCCGCAGAGGTTAACAGTGCTACATGCAGCGCCTTTACCTTCTCAAAATAGTCATCACCACGGCGCACAGCGCTTTTAGCAAAGGCTTCCATTTCGGGAGTAATTGCAAACAAATCTATATTGGGCAACTCAGTGTCAGTTACCTCTCGCCCCAAAATCGCACGTCCAGAGAGCAGCTCGGTAATATCTGCAGAATAAGCCCGTGGCTTTGGCAGGTTTACGGAGGAGCAACTCGCTATCATTAGTACTAACGCGCAGCAGGCTATGAGTTTCATACAATCACTTATCATTATTGTTGCCCTATTTGCATAACTCAAAGTATAGGTCACATCAGCACTCAGAGATTTATGCGCGCAAAGCGCATACAAAAGCCCACCCGCGAGCGAGCGCGCTCACAATGTGAGCCTACACATTGAAGCTCTTGAATCTACAGGCTTTTCACGTAAAAACTGTTTGTTACTATCGAAAATGACAGTTTTCCCCACAGACAATAGCCGAAATGCACTAGAGATGAACACGCTCAGGGCTGATTTTGGCCAATCTTTTGGAATCCTTAAGGATTAAGCCTGAGATTCTTCTGTTAATAGGCTTCCCGAACGCAGCAATAGCAGCTGCAAAGAAATTTAATAACCCATTGAATTTAAACAACAAACTGGCTTTTCACAAAGCCCGCAACAACCCATCAAAGACTTGCATTCAAAAAACGCCTCAAAAAAAAGCACCGCTTTTTTATTTAGCATTGCTTGTGACCAAAAACACACACTCGCGTGTTAACAAAAATCCCATTTCACGCACCAGCCTGACTCATAAGCGTGCACACCTGAAAATTCTGGTTTTTTCACGAACCAAAAATGCACAAATGGTTTATTTAAAAATGCTTGGCACAGACTTTGAATAGGTCATTTTGTAAGAAACACTTTTACAGCCCGTAAAAGAAAACAATACAAGTTTATTGACCAGACATTTTCACTCTTCGTTTTAACTTGTTAGCACAGAAATTATTAGGAGCAAGGTTATGAGCGTTATGCCACACATGAATTCAGTAAAACCTGTTTCAAAAAAAATGAGTCTGCTGAGCAAATTCATTAAAGCCTCTATTGGTTTCACCGCCGCATTTGCATTGGCCAATGCCGCCACTGCCGCAACCGGCAAACCCGAAAAAGAAAATTTAAAATTTGGCTTCATTAAATTAACCGACATGGCACCGCTCGCTGTTGCTTTGGAGAATGGTTACTTTGAAGATGAAGGCTTGAACGTAGAACTTGAAGCGCAAGCCAACTGGAAAGTGGTACTCGACCGCGTTCTTACTGGTCAACTGGATGGCTCACACATGTTGATGGGTCAACCCGTTGGCGCTGCAGCAGGCTTCGGTACTAGCGGTGAATTGGTTTATGCCTACGCGCTTACGCAAAATACTTACGCTTGTACTGTTGGCAATGACATTTGGAATATGGTGAAAAAATCTGTACCTAAGGGTGCTGATGGCAAACCTATTCACCCAATCAGCGCATCGGTATTAAAACCTGTTATTGAAAATTTCAAAAACCAAGGAAAGCCATTCAATATGGCCATGGTATTCCCAGTGTCTACTCACAATATGGGTTTACGTTATTGGCTTGCAGCGGGTGGCATTAGCCCAGGTTATTACGCACCGCACAAGGGCGATATTAACGGTCAGCTTAAAGCCGATGCGCTTTTATCGGTAACGCCACCACCGCAAATGCCAGCAACACTTGAAGCAGGCACCACGAATGGTTACTGCGTAGGCGAGCCTTGGAACCAACAAGCCGTATTCCGCGGAATTGGTGTTCCAATGATTACTGTAACCAACCAAATTGCCGACAAAATTTTTGGTGTCACCAAAACTTGGGCGGATAAAAACCCCAACACTCACATCCACGTAGTGAAAGCATTAATTCGCGCAGGTAAGTGGCTGGATGAGAAAGACAACGTAAACCGTAAAGCGGCTGCGAAAATGATTTCTAACCCCAACTATGTTGGTGCAGATGAAAAAGTTATCGCAAACTCTATGACCGGTATTTTTGAATATGAGCGTGGCGATAAGCGTGCAGAGCCAGACTTTAACGTGTTTTTCCGCTACAACGCATCTTATCCATTCTACTCAGATGCAGTTTGGTACTTAACACAAATGCGTCGTTGGGGCCAAATTCCAGAAGCCAAACCTGACAACTGGTATGCCGATTTAGCGAAGAAAATTGCATTACCAGAAGTTTACCAACAAGCGGCTAAAGACTTGATTGCCGAAGGGAAAATGACTGCGGCTGACTTCCAAGACTTTACCAAAACCGATGGCTACCGCTCACCCGACGCAACTGTATGGATGGATGGAATTAAGTTTGACGGCCATAAACCCAACGAGTATTTAACAAAATTCCCGATTGGTTTGAAAGGCGACGACAAACTCTAAGCTCCACAATCTTATCGATGTAGTTAATTAAAAATCTCTCTCAGGCCAAGCCGTTACCTTAGGTGGCCTGAGAGATGTTAGACAAGCAAGCTTGCAAAAGCTGGAGGCAAAAAATGAGCGAATCCACCACTGTAATACCCACCGTATCAAGTGCAAAAGCAGCATCTAAATTTCCAACCGCCCTTGTTAGCAAAATTTCCCCCGCGAAATTGCGCGACATAGTTCTTGGAACCTGTTTGCCCATTTTAGGCTTGGTTTTTTTTCTGCTGTTTTGGCATGTGGGCGCGCAACATATTAAAACCTCGCTTGGCACTTTCCCCGGCCCCAAAGAAGTGGTAACCCAATGGAACAATTTAGTCGCCGAACAAAAAGATGAATATGCGCGTGAAGCCGCATTTTATGAACGCCAAGAAAAACGCAATGCCGAAGCATTAAAAGAAGACCCAAACGCTGAAATTAAAGTACGCGAATACAACGGTCGCCCAACATTTTTCAACAAAATTCAAACCAGCTTATTCACCGTGTTAAGTGGTTTTATTTTAGCGACAGTTATCGCAATCCCCATGGGCATTGTTATAGGTTTGAGCCAATCGCTCTATCGCGCCTTCAACCCCGTGATCCAAATTTTTAAACCCGTGTCACCACTGGCATGGTTACCGCTTATCACCTTGGTTGTTAGCTCGGTGTATGTGAGTGAAGACCCTATGTTTTCTAAATCATTCATTATCTCCATGCTCACCGTAACCCTCTGCTCTATGTGGCCAACCATGATTAACACCGCCGTCGGTGTTGCAGGTGTAAGCAAAGATTTAATTAACGTAAGCCGTGTATTGCGCTTAGATTGGTTAACCCACGTGCGCAAAATTGTTATTCCATCATCCATTCCCATGATGTTTACCGGTTTGCGTTTATCGCTTGGTATTGCGTGGATGGTACTTATCGCCGCAGAAATGTTGGCGCAAAACCCCGGCCTTGGAAAATTTGTGTGGGATGAATTCCAAAACGGTTCATCAGATTCTCTTGGCCGTATTTGCGTAGCCGTACTCACCATTGGTGTTATAGGTTTCGGTTTAGATCGCACTCTGCTTGCGATTCAAGGTTATGTGAATTGGGATAAATCGGCAGTTGTTCGATAAGGTAGAAGCACGCACGATAAGGTGAAACACCTTTACCCTTAACAGAATTTTCCGCCACGCGGATACCCGATAGGAATGAGATCATGAGCGAATTACATTTAGAAATATCCAAAGTAGGCATAGATTTTCCAACACCCAAAGGCCCGTTCTGTGCACTGCAAGATGTGAATTTAAAAATCAGTAAAGGCGAATTTGTGTCGCTCATTGGCCACTCAGGTTGCGGCAAATCCACCGTGCTCAACATTGTCGCCGGTCTTTATCAAGCCACTACGGGCGGCGTTATGTTAAACGGCCGCGAAGTGAATGAACCGGGGCCAGAACGCGCCGTTGTCTTTCAAAACCACTCACTGCTGCCATGGTTAACGGCCTATCAAAATATTGAACTCGGCGTTAAGCGTGTATTTAGAGGCAAAAAAACCAAAGCCGAAATGCGCGAGTGGATTGAGCACAATTTAGAATTAGTGCACATGACCCACGCCATGCACAAACGCCCCGATGAAATTTCTGGCGGTATGAAACAACGCGTCGGTATCGCCCGCGCATTAGCCATGGAACCAGAAATTTTATTGATGGACGAACCTTTCGGTGCACTAGACGCGCTCACCCGCGCGCACTTACAAGACTCGCTCATGGAAATTCAAACAGCGCTCGGCAATACCGTAATTATGATTACCCACGATGTAGATGAAGCCGTATTACTCTCAGACCGAATCGTAATGATGACCAACGGCCCATCGGCAACCGTGGGTGAAATTTTGGATGTGAAACTCGCGCGCCCACGCAATCGTTTAGAGTTAGCAGACGACCCAGAATACAACGGCTACCGCACCGCGGTATTGCGCTTCCTCTACGAGAAACAAAAAAAAGTTGAACCCATAGCGCCAAAACGCGCTGAAAAAGCGGCAGAGAAAGACAGCAGTAAACAAGTGGCTTAATAGCTGAGAAATTAGTTTTAAAGTAAAAACCTCTGCGGTATTTACCTCAGAGGTTTTTTATTTAAACCCATAAACAATCCTCTAGACCTGACACCCCCTCCACCATCTGCTAAGCTCATCTCATTATTCCCCAAGCCTATTTATTCCCATGACCAACACTATTGAGCGCTTAAGCTTAATCATCACGCAGATTTCGCAATTAACACCGCGCATTTATCGCTATCAATTGCGCGCAACCTCTGGTTCAGAATTACCGCTGATAACTGCAGGTTCACATATTGCTATTCCCGTAACACTGAATAATGGCAAACAAGATTTTCATAACTACTCCATTTGCAGCAACCCCAACCAACGCGAATTTTATGAAATAGCCGTGCTACGCAAAGAGAATGGCGCTGGAGGCTCGCACTTTATTATCGATAATTTTGCCGTGGGTACAGTCTTAGAGTGCGGCGTACCCAGCAATAATTTTCACCTCCACGCCGATGCCAGCCCCGCTATTCTTATTGCTGGCGGTATTGGTATCACCCCCATAATATCCATAGCTCATACACTCGCATTGCGCGGTCGCCGTTTTAGTTTGCACTATGCAGGTCGCAGCAAAACCGATATGGCATTTGTGGATGAATTGCAAAAAACCTTTACACGTAATCTGTATCTTTACGCCGCCGATGAACATCAGCGTTTGGATATTATGCACGTTTTGGCTGATGCACCATCCAACACCCTTTTCTACGCCTGTGGCCCCCAAAAAATGTTGGCGGAAATTGAAACCTGCGCGCGCATGCTGGGCATAGACAAAGACCGAATCCAAACCGAGCGATTTAGCGCCGACAAATCAGAAGATGATAAAGCGGTTGTACTTGAACTCGCGTACAGCAATAAACTCATTAATGCCCGCGCCGACCAGCCCTTACTCGCCGCACTGCGCGATGCCGGTGTAAATGTACATTTCGATTGCTGCGTAGGCGATTGCGGAACCTGCGCGGTAAAAATACTGGAAGGCGAAGCGGAACATCGAGACCACGTATTAAGCGATGCACAAAAAGCACAAGGCTTTATCTGCGTCTGCGTATCGCGGGCAAAGAGCGACAAGCTTGTACTTGCCCTAAGTTAAATGCGCACGAATAAGGAATACTGTTTGATTCAAAACCGTATGCGGCATGGACGACCTACATGGATGCAGGAAGTTTCCCGAAGCGACTGGATCGCGAAGGGATGCCGCGTCCGAGCCTACAGGGAAGTATTTACGGCGGGTTTTGAATTAAACAGTATTCTTTACAGCACAATCATCAGCAACCAAAATCAATAGCGGTAAAGCCACCGCACTATTACCGCGCACTGCGCTTGCTAAGCCCCCACCATTGCTTATATTCTCCCCCACACCACCATAACTCTATGGTTTCACGTTCCCTCATACACAAAGGATTCAACGATGGACTCGCTATTTTCATTTTTATCCAACCCCACCTTTTGGATTGCCGCCGTTTTGTTATTTACGCTTAAAAAAGGCGTGCACTTTGTGCCACAAAACCGTGGCTATGTGATTTATCGCATGGGCAAATACACCCGCACCCTCAGTTCGGGCTTGAATTGGATTATTCCGTTTTTTGATTCCATTGCCGCAGACCGCAACCTCAAAGAACAAACTTTGGTGGTGCCACATCAATCTGCCATCACCAAAGACAACGTGGCGCTAATGATTGATGGAGTGCTCTTTATAAAAGTGATAGACGCAGCGTCTGCGACTAACAATATTACCGACTACAAACTCGCTACCACGCAGCTAGCCATGACCTCTATGCGTAACGCGATTGGTACTATGGAACTGGACGAGTGTTTTCAAAACCGCGCTGCGATCAACGCAGAAATTCAAAAAGCCATGCTCGAAGCCACGCAACCTTGGGGCATTTTGGTGTTACGTTTTGAGTTATTAGAAATTACGATTCCAGCATCCATTAAAGAAGACATGGAAAGACAAATGTCGGCCGAGCGCCAAAAGCGTTCTGCCATTTTAACCGCCGAAGGTGAAAAGGCCGCCGCTATCGCCAAAGCCGAAGGCCACAAAGCAGCGATAGTTTTAGAAGCAGAAGCTGCGCGCGAACAACAAGTGCTCGCCGCAAAAGCCAGCAAAGAATCGCAAACACTGGAAGCAGAAGGTAAAGCTGCTGCGATTAAATTAGTAGCCGCCGCCGATGCTACAGCCCTACAAACCGTAGGCGATGCAGCCGCAACACCTAACGGCCGCATTGCAGTGAATTTCAAATTGGCACAAGGCACGATTGAAGCGCACAAAGCCATCGCCAAAGAAGGCACCGTGGTCTTAACCGATGGCAAAACGGGCGACAATATTGCCAACACAGTCGCACAGGCAATTGCGGTGTCATCCACGATTAATCATCAATAATCAGGAGTAAGGTCGCGATGGAATATTTCACGCAACATCAGGATTATTTCTTTTACGCCCTCGCCGGTGTGTGCCTCATCATAGAGCTGAGCTTACTCGGCATAAGTGGCCCCCTGTTATTCGTAGCGCTCGGCAGCGTCATTACGGGGGTATTGATGTCGCTAGGGCTCATTCACAGCTTTAGCATCGCACTCGTCGTACTTGCAGGCGTATCGGTCAGCAGCGCAGCACTCTTATGGGCGCCGCTAAAAAAACTGCAGAACAAAGAGGTGGGGCCAGAAACCAGCAGCGATATGGTCGGTAAAGTTGTACCCGTCACCGCGCGCATCACTCAAACGGATGGACGCGTGAGCTATTCAGGCGTGGAATGGTTAGCGCGATTAGATAACTCAAGTAACGAGCCGATTGAGGCTGAAAGCCGCGTACAAGTAACCAGTGTGGATGGGACGATTTTGGTGGTAAGAGGGATTTAATTTAACCTTCAAAGGCACCCCCTCCCAACCTCCCCCTTCGCAAAGGGGAGGAGCCAGAGCGAACTTCGCACAGGTAGCTATTGTATTCACCGCAAAAGGTATATATTTTATGGTATATACCAAACGGAGGTTTTTATGAATCATATCGCCAAAATTTTTATGAATGGCCGCAGCCAAGCAGTACGATTACCAAAGGAACTTCGTTTTGATTGCGACACGGTGTTTGTGCGAAAACAAGGTGAGAGCCTTGTAATATCGCCCAAGCAATCAACGTGGGATGAGTTCTTTGACCAAAAATCTGCCTTTGATGAGGCTTTTCTGGCTAACAGAGAACAAGATTTACCCCAGGAACGGGATTTCTAACCATGTATATGCTGGATACCAACACCTGCATTTTCATCCTAAAAAACAGATCTGATTCACTCAGGCACAAATTTAAGGCCATTAAACACATCTGTATTTCATCCATTACTTACGGTGAATTGTGTTTTGGCATTGAAAACGGTGAGCCTCATTTACGCGAAGAACGCTATAACCAGCTAGAGCTGTTTACCCAAAAAATACAGATTGCACCTTGGGATGAAGACGCTGCTCGCCATTACGGATTTATTCGCGCCACCCTCAAAAAACAAGGGCAACTCATTGGTAACAACGATTTATTGATTGCCGGTCATGCACGCAGTTTGGATGCGGTATTGGTGACGAATAACATCAAGGAGTTCGAGCGGGTGGATGATCTTACGTTGGAGGATTGGGTTTAACGACTACCCTACACCTTTTTCTTCTTCCAAAGCCAAACACCATAAACCGCAATCAACGCCCCCAAAGCCGCTTGACTCCAGTTAAACCACTGCCTCCCTTGCGCGCTCAAACCCGCCGACCAGCTTTGATAAAAATCAATCACATAAGGGGCGATGTAGACGGTAAGCGCCGTTAAGACGATGGCGATAAGGGCGGCAATAATTCGGATTTTAAGCATAAGAAAAAATCAGCAATGGCGGGATTAACAAAGGCCGTCAGCTTAGTGCGAACAAGAAGCCTAAGCAACAAGGGTGAGAACTTATAGAAAAATTTCACAAGGATTAAACCCCGGTTGCCTGATGCTGATGATACTCACTAATTACCACTCGGTTCATATTCAGAAATCAAATTCAAATTCGCATCCAGCACAATAATCTTTGGTTTACCATTTGCAAGAGTTAAGGAAATGATAATTTGATCATCATTGTTAACCACTGTATCTATGCTAGAACCTACACCTAGAGAAAACTGTTTGATCAACACACCTTGCGCACTATAGAGCGATGCAAACATGTCATTAACGTCCACTAATAAACCACTTGAAAACCAAGCGGTAATTCTTAGACTCAACTCGGAGATCAACTCTCCTGCGATTGTGTATATTCCATAGGGATAAGAGCCAGGGCCTCGATATTTATACACATATCGACCATCCAATGACACTCGATTGAAAACAAGCGCACATTTATCATATCGATAATCAGCTTTAGTACCACGCTGATAGAACTTACCTGCAGCATCTATACTAATGTAAAAACTACAAAAAGGAGCCAAATTAGGAGCATATAAAGAGATGGCATCACCATTTAATTTGCTTGAGGCAGAATCTACTAATTGTGCTTTGTCATCGTAGCTCTCATATACAGTTCCCTCATTTGTAGTTCTACTTATGACCACAAAATTCGCTGTGGTAAATTCAATGCTCAGTAATTCAAGCCATGAATTTGATTTTGCAAATAGCGTTTCTTGCATGGTTCTTAAATCAACAAAATAAATATCACGACTAGAGGAAACAAAATAGATGCGATGCATTTCTTTTGAATAATGACTGTCGTAACTAGAATAATTTGAAATAGCCAATTCAGGTAAAAAAGTTTTACTGTTTACATCCCAACGCTTACTGAAATACTTTCTGGTGTTCTCAGGATACAAATCTCTTGAGCTAGGGGTGTAATACAAAACTCCAAATTTATCGACAAACCAAATACTCCCCTGCTGCACAGAAGAATTCGCATCAGGATCGGCGTTATCACCAATACCATCACCATCGCTGTCCTTACTCTCTTTCGGATCAAGAGGAAAAGCATCGTGTATATCGCGACTCCGATCTCCATCATCATCTTCGTCACTTACATCTGGTACAGAATCTTTATCCGTATCTGTGCCAACATAAATTTTTGCATGAATTTCTGGAGACTTATTGCCCTGATCATCAACAGCAGTAAACGTTAACTCATAATTTGTATCAACACTATTAGCGGGAAAACTAAATCTGAAATGGCCGGCTTCCAATTGGGTCCATTCGGTGCCATTAGTCGCCTTTCCGTTCAATTCATAATTTAATAGAGAGGCTGAACTGTTGGTAAAATTCGGATGCACATATACATCTGCAACACCACCACGAGCCATATAAACCTGAGCGCCCTCGTAGATTTGACTAACCAAATTGCGCCCAACAAGTATTGACGTTTTATGATCACCATCCGCAATCATATCGGTAATGGAAAAATCTTCTTTATAGGGTAGAACGAGATTGGCATCGGCAAGACCATCACCTGTATCATCCCAACCAACATAAAAATTGAAATTTTGATAACGCGTCAAACTAATGCGAGAATTATTATCGCCCTTCAACAAAACACCTTGCTCCATGGGTTCGATACTAAAACGCGTATTGTTAAGCGAAAAACTTCCAGAAACGGATTGCATCCGAGTCAAATTTTCATAGAGATCTGTAGCTCTTCCATAGGGATTATATTCGGCCTGCATTTTAAAATTTTTGATTTCGAGACGACCATCGCGGGCATCATCAATTGTTAAATCAATATTGACATTAAAATTGATATCGCTATCGCCATAAGATGGTGCTTTACCCAAATAGCTAATGAGCCCATTCAAAGACGTTTTTCCCAGCGGCTGATTTAAGGTATCTGCAACCAATTGCTTGTATGTGTAATGAATGCTCGCACCTATTACAGAATCACTGCTTACAATTTCAATAATTCGATCACCATTAATTTCTGTTCCATCCAATTGACAGGTTTCATAGTGTTCTTCAATAAGGCGACCACTATTTGAGATTTTTACTTTTGCTGAACCCTTAGCGTTATCACATTTAACTGTTTGCGTGGTATCGGGCAGGGAAAGATAGGCATTTAACACCTCATTTAGCTCAAAAGGCAGATTGGCAGCAAGTTCAAAAGTATCAACAACCGCACCCGCGACTGCTGGTGCGGTTTTACGGGTAATGGAGGCTGCAATACTACTGGACGATTGCCCAACAGACGATTGATGCGAAGATGGCTGCTGAATAGAGGGTATGCTGGAAGAACTGCCGCTACCACCTCCACATGCGACTAAACCAAGACATGCCAGCACAACAGAAAAACCCCTTAGATAACTCATACAACTCCTCAAACTTAAATGGCAAATATGAACAGAAAAAGTGGAGGAAGATTAAGGGGAATTCACACTCGATACAATCAATTCAGCATCTAAGTTTTACTGTGTCTGCCTCTCTAAACATCATACCCACTGTTTGCCATTACTTTTCTATTCTAAAGAATCTCCAAGCACCAATCTGGCTCAAAAACAAGGCATACCTTCGACACTCACCTCACCTCACATCAAAAAATCGCCCCACAAAACCACAAACTAGCGCCCACATCGGTATTTTTTGCACCACAAACAAACAAATAACTCATAAAAATCCTTTCCAAACACATCTCACAACACACTTGGCATCTTCGTTTATAGGCTTTTCAGCCATTTAACCGACCTCTTAACCGAGGTTATCGCCTTTTTAAACATCAATCGCCAAAATCACCCCCTGTGGCATAGCACTTGCAAAACTCAGCGCAATCCGGAGTTTTGCATTTATGTCTTCTAACGCGTTAAATCCCACCAAAACGGTTGCTTCAGTCTGCCCTTATTGCGGCGTGGGCTGCGGTATGTTGCTGGAAACTGACGGCAAGAAAATCCTTAAAGTCAGCGGCGATAAAAATCACCCCACCAACTTTGGCCGCCTGTGCACCAAAGGCCAAACCAGCGCCCAAGCCTTGCGCGACTCTGGCCGTATGGAAGCTGCGTTTGTGCGCCCTGACCGCACCGCTCAATCCGTTCAAACGCCTATGGGCGATGCTATTAAAACCACGGCCAAACGCTTAAAAGCGATTTTGGATGAGCACGGGCCAGATGCTCTGTCGTTTTACGTTTCCGGGCAAATGTCCATTGAATCGCAATACTTGGTGAACAAACTCGCCAAGGGTTAGATCGG
>SYDJ01000167.1 GCA_005801205.1 Gammaproteobacteria bacterium | reverse complement strand
GTGCAACCGCAGCTGGTACTTTTGCAGAAAACGTTACTCAATATTGAAGGCTTGGGGCGTCAGCTCTACCCCGATTTGGATTTATGGACAACGGCACATCCGTTTTTGGAACGCTGGCTGAAAAAACGTTTTCATCCTAGAAGCTTATGGGGTGAACTTAAGCGCTATGGCCCCGAGTGGATGGAGAAATTCCCGCAAATCCCGCAACTTATTTTTAACGGCTTGCAGCAACTACAAAACATTGGCGATCTCGCTCCAGAGGTACACAAAACCGCGCAGCAATTGCAAGCACGCAGCGCACAGGCATCACGCCGCTATTGGCTGGCTGGCAGCCTTTTTGTAGCAGCCATTGCGCTTGCTCACCCCAGTATTTATGAGGCTGTGAGCGCACACATTCGCGGGCTTAACTTTTCAACCACCAGTTTGGTAATCGCAGGCCTAGGTTTGATCGTTTTAGTGATTAAAAAGTCATAAAAAATATTCTTGACTGCACATTCATTAGTATCTTGCTCACCCATGGCTCAGACCAAGAATCTTGATGACTACATTTTTCTGAGCCTTTATCTCCCGTTAATCTTTGGCGCGATAGTGCAAATTAGCGAGCCTCTGTTATTATCAATTCCGGTCGTGTTAAAAAGACAATTCATTTACAGAATTGTCGAGAAAACAATAACGATAAAACCGACTATGTAGACACTGATTTCGATAAAACTATTCGCGAATATGAAAGCATGGTGCTCGCCAGCAAACACGCCGTGCGACGCGAGCTATGGATGTACATTCCTGAGCGAAACCAGAAGCGATTAATGGATACCATTAAAGTTGCAGTGCGCAATGAAAACAATGAGCCCACCGGAATATTAAGTATTGCGCGCGACATTACCGAGCAACAAAAACTTATTGATGAGCTTGAAAAATTTAAACGCTTTGCTGAATATGCCAGCGAAGGTTTTTCCATTATGACGCTCAAGGCAGAAACCTTGTATATGAATCGCAGTTTACAGAAGATGCTGCTAATCAATCAAAGTGTGGAGCACAAGAATTTTTTAAGTTATTTCCCAGAAGATTTACACGCACAATGGCACGAACAAATACTCCCGTTTTTATTGTTAAAAGGTTATTGGCAAGGCGAACTGGCTGCATTGCGCACTGATGACTCACGCTTCCCCACCAAAGAAACTTTTTTTATTATCCGTGATGACAAAGGCCAGCCGATGTATATCGGCAAAGTCATGAGCGACATTTCAGAACAAAAACAAGTTGAAGCCTCATTGCAATTAGCCAAGGAAGCCGCCGAAGATGCAACCCGCGCCAAAAGCCGCTTTCTTGCCCACATGAGCCACGAAATTCGCCCGCCGTTAAATGCGGTGCTCGGCTACTCCCAGCTACTCATGACAGACACACAATTGTCCGCACAACAACATGAACGCATGAGCTCCATTTTAAATGCCGGCCAACGATTACTGCATTTAATTAACGATATTTTAGATTTATCTAAAATTGAAGCCGGCGCCCTCCATTTTCGTCAGGATTACTTTGATCTTCGCCAAGAGCTGAATGAGATAATTGCACTTATGCGCACAAAAGCTATTGCCAAGGGGATTAACCTCAACCATGACATTCAACTACCCGCACCTGCGATTATAAAAAGTGACCGCCAAAAAATTGGGCAAATTATTTTAAACCTATTAGGCAATGCTATTAAATTCACGCATAGCGGCGAAGTAAAGTTAACTGTGCACCTAGATAGTAACAGCATTTTTTTTACTATTACGGATACCGGCCTTGGCATTGCGGAACAAGAACTACAGCAATTATTTGCTGCATTCAAACAGGGGAAGTCAGGTGAGGAGTCTGGCGGGACAGGGTTAGGCTTAGTCATCTCAAAACATATTGCCGAAAGCCTTGGTGGTAAGCTCACTTTAGATAGCAAGTTAGGCAAGGGAACACGCGCGCATTTACACCTACCTATCAGCATTGAATACAATGCGCAATTAGATAATAGCCCACAAATTGCACACGCAAAACTGACAGCGGAGTCGCACTGCAAAGTATTAGTTGTAGAAGATGATTTTGCCAGCCGTGATCTTTTAATGAATTTACTGCGCGATATAGGGTGCGAGGTAATAATCGCAACCGATGGCACTGAAGGTTTAAAGCAAGCCATCAGCCTAGCGCCCGATATTATTTTTACCGATATCCGCATGCCCAACTTAAGTGGCACAGACATGTTAAAAGAACTGCGTAAAACCATAAACAAAGATGATTTACCCGTAGTCGCAGTCTCAGCCTCCAGCCTTGAACACGAGAGGACTTTTTATTTGGGCGAGGGTTTCCATGAATTTATTGGTAAGCCTTATCAGTTCCACGATATTTATGCTGCTTTGAAGAAATTTACGAAGGTAAAATTCGTTGCTGAAGACAATATAACCGAGAATGAAAATACACTCGAAAATCAAAGAGTCTGCTGGCGCGACAAACAGAAATTATTAGCACTGGAAGATCAATTAGGCCTATTAAAATCCAGTTTCAGTAATGGAGATATGAATGGCAGCAAAAAATTATTTGCACTGCAAAGCGCCCAGACGCTTGGTGCCAACGCCTATCAACAAATTCATAATGCAATTCGCCAATACGACTTGGTCTTAGCTGAGACGTTTTTGGATGAGTTATTAGCGGAAATAGGCGGCGCATTAAAGAGCGATTCGCCTTAACCCCTCAATTCATTTTTAGCATAAAAGTGACTGGGCCATCATTAACCAAACTCACTTGCATATCTGCCCCAAAAATTCCCGTTGCCATTTTGTTATGCTTTGCACCTATTGCATTCACAAAATAATGATACAACTGTTCCGCTTCGGCGGGCGGCATGGCGCAAGAGAAGCTGGGGCGCAAACCTTTTTGAGTATCTGCAGCGAGTGTGAACTGCGAAACAACCAATACACCCCCATCAATTTGCTGCACATTGCAGTTCATTTTATGTTGCTCATCCGCAAATAGCCGATAGGCCAAAATCTTATCGATAAGTTTATCTGCAGTGACCTGAGTATCCGTTTTTTCGATACCCAAGAGCAGTAAAATCCCCTGTTCGATTTCACCCACACATTCGTTATTCACATCAACCGATGCGCGCTTTACGCGTTGAATTAAGCCTAGCATGTTAAGAACCCATTACCTATTTTGCTGTGCAATTGCTTGTTTACGGAATTCACTTGGGGTCATTCCCACCTTTTTCTTAAATAGTGTATTAAAAGATGCTTTACTGTTAAAACCAACATCAAACATAAGGTCGAGCATATTTTTTTCGCTGCAGAGTGGGTCTGCCAGCATACGCTTGGATTCTTCTACGCGGTAAGAATTAATGAACTCAAAGAAATTACACGCAAAATGGCGGTTGATCAGGTGAGATAAAATACGGGGCTGCATTTTTAACTGCGCAGCCAATTTATCCAAGGTTAAGGCTGGCATTAAATAGGGCTTTTCCTTCTCCATGTATTCAGCGACTTGTTTGATCTGAACGTCTTTAATTTTATCCTTTAGTATGTCGGATTTTTGGCTATCACCATTTTTTACTTCAATTCCTTCAAAAACGGAAGAATGACCTAGGCCAAAAAAGATAAGCATGCTGACCATAATAAAGGTGGTGTAATTGCCACTCAAACCCATAAGTTCAAAATTAGTATTTATGCCAAAGCTTACTGAGATCAAAATCAATATACCCACCAGCACCGCCCAAGTTCTAATAACGAGAAAGCCAATCACCAACATTTTTAGCCATGTAAGATCTAAGGAACCTCTGAAAAATTAACCCCATTCGAAAAAATTGCCTTCAAAATGGCAATTTTACAAAAAGTTTGCATTAACCTATCGTTATTTTTCGTTTTTCCATCTGTAATTTACCGTTTTGGCAAATTACAGATGGACTACTCCTATGCGAGCAGACAATTTTTCATTCGCAACAAGTTCGCAAGCCCAGCTAAAACACATAAGCGATTAGTATTTTTTTCCAAACCGCGATACCGAACCTTGCTGTAACCAAACATGCGCTTAATGTAAAAAAATGCATGCTCCACTTTTGCACGAACTCTCGCTTTGACTTTTTCAGCTTGAGCTAAAGGATTGGACTTGGCCAGCTGTGCTCGTTTGCCCGGACGCATCGCAATAAACCACTCAACATCGCGCTCCTCATGCCCTTCGCGTTTATCCACGCCCTGATAACCCGCATCACCCCACACCCGTAACTCTTCACCATGCAGCAATTGATCGGCCTGTGTAATGTCATGCGCGTTGGCGCCGGTTGTAGTAATGCTATGAATTAAACCCAGACCATCATCAACACCAATATGCATCTTCATGCCGTGATGCCATTCATTACCTTTTTTAGTTTGATGCATGTCTGGGTCGCGGGTTTTATTTGCATTTTTAGTGGAGGACGGTGCAGCTATTATTGTGGCATCAACAATGGTGCCTTCGCGCAAACGCAAACCCTTGTCGGCGAGATGCTGGTTAATCGTCTCGAATATTTTTTTACCGAACTTATGCGCTTCTAAAAAATGACGGAAATTCAAAATGGTGGTTTCATCGGGAATGCTTTCACACAAGCGCAGATGCGCGAAGCGGCGCATGGATTCCACTTCATAAAGATAATCTTCCATCTCTGGATCGCTGAGGTTATAAACCAATTGCATAATGTGAATGCGCAGCATGGTTTCCAGTGGATAAGGTGGGCGGCCCGGGCCGCCTTTACTGTAGCCTTTGCCCACCTGTTGTTTGAGCTTTTGCCAAGGAATCAGTACCTCAAGTTGTTCGAGGAATTTTTCTCGGCGGGTTTTACGCTTTTTGATGGCGTATTCAGCTTCAGCAAAGGTCAATTGGCTCATGGTTTTCACCCACAGTTTTTGATTGCGCTATTTTGCCAAATATTTGGGAATATTTCAGAGGTTCCCTAAGCGCTCAATATCTGAAAAATTGGTTTTAATATGCTGGCTGTAGCGCTTAATTTCCAAAATGCACATTACCCCCAAGGCCGCTCGAAAAACTTCTCGAAACAGGGTTACATAATTCATGTAATGCGGCGCAGAAAAAAGATTGTAATCTTCTTGCAAGTGCTGTTTATCTTGTAACTCCAACTGGTAATAAAACAATACCTGATAAATGAGATAACTGAAGAAGGGAATGAGGTACACCAAATCCTTTTTAGTTAGACGGTAATCTTTGTAAATAAGTGATCGGGTGTACCACAATAAGAACGGAGCTTCCAACCAATACCCGAAACCAAACACATAAAAAAGATTAGGCGACCAACTTAGCGCCACATTGCGAAATTCTGCACCGAAACTGATAAGAATATCGAGTGGGATTGCTGCTTGCTGCAACAAAAAGAATGCAAGAAAAAAATTACTGAGCGGCTTTTCACGCTTGATCGTCAATAAAAGAATGGCGAATAAAATGCACTGATACGCGGTCATTAACAAAACGACATCGTGGGTGTTAAAAATGACTTGATACATGGTTGCTCACAGACTTGTTTTATCTAAAAGCGCTATAGAAGCGCCAGTGACGAGTTATTATTTTTTTACATCCAGTAAACAAGGTGGGTAACCTTAAAATCTATTCTAATTTTTATTCTCTAAAAGCAAAAAACCTCAACAGTTTACCTGTTGAGGTTGAGTAAATGCACTCCATTTATCACTGCAAGTTAATAGTTTTCACTCAGAAATTGCGCTACCCACACCAGTGGAGCTTGCCAATTTATAGCAACCTCGTTGGTGGCAAACGACCGATAATGGTCTGCGTAGCACTTCTGTGGCACGTAGGTGGGTGCAGTAGCCGCCGCTTCGTTCATGCACTTGGCAACAACATTAGTCTCAAAATACGTTTGACTGGCATCTGCAATACCTCCCAATACAGCACTTGGATCTCCATTAACTAGAGCATAGTTAACATCCGACTGGGTTTGGTAGCGCGGCGCATTGGCACGTAATGCGGGTATATCCCGCGTGTTTGGGCCACCTGCCAAGTAACCTGCGGGGACTTTTGGGTAAGCAACATCCGCGTGCTTAGCAAACCAACGATGGTGTGGATTTGTCAAAGGATTATTGCCGTAGCCCGAGATAAAAGATTTACCTAACACGTTACGCCCTAACAGGTAGCCCATTGAGGCAACTACCGAATCTACGTAACTTTGCTTTTTGGTTGCATCGGTTTGCACACCATAAGCCGCGCCTAAAATTAATGCGCGATTAAGCACCCCACCATTTGCCCCCCACTCATAATGCGTATCGCGGTTGCTAGGATCATAGACTTGCTTTGCAAACTTGAAACCTTGAGCGTTAGTTTGACTAACTAATTTATCGGCAAAGCTGGTTAAGTTTGCTTTCGCCGTTGCGCTAGCCAATAAACCATTGTTGTAGGTGAGCAATGACAAAGTTCCTAAGGCGCTGGTATTTTGCCAATCAAAACCATTAATCCAACCGTAACACTGAACCGGCTCAAGGCTTTGTTCGCACTTACTCCACTGGCCGTTAATATCTGTGGCACTTAAAACCCCCTGAGCTTTACCATAGGCGTGGTAACTCGTATCACCCGTGCCTCTTGCGGCCGTTGCCAAATATAGCTCGGCACCAGCCCAATAAAATTCATCACCCACACGTAAATCACCGTAGGCACCACCGCCATTAAACAAAGGATTAATGGCAAAACCATATTGCAGAATAGAGAGATTTCTACCGCTAGGATCGGCCAAGGACCAGCTTTGGTTGGTGTATTCATAACGGAAAACATCTGATTTCGCGGGTACCACAGTGCCGTACGCATCTGTGAAACCGGTACGGAATTTTTTGGCGGTATCCCAAGCTAGAATAGCGGCATTAAAGCATCGGGTTGCAAATGCATCATCAACACCTTTCCATATGCGCGAACACTGTGCGGCCACGGCGGCAAAATTTAAGGTCGCCGCCGAAGTGGGGTACATGAGTACGCGCCGATTGACATTAGTCTCATTCGTTTTAGGGTTAAGGTATCCGCCGGAAGCATTGTTATAACTAGCGGAATTTAGTGGTATACCGGTCCATATATCATCGTGTACGGCATGGAAGACCAGCCCGCCCACGTCAACGCTGGTTAAATTGAGCTTGGTTCGCAGGCGTGGCAACTTGGCCGCCGTACCGCCGAAACTTACAGCACCTGCTGATGTACTCGTCAAAGGTGCGCCACTTAAGTCAACTTGATAAACACCTTGCCCACCCGTTGGGCCAACGGGCGTTCCCGTTTGTGTTTTATCTTGATAGCCCAAAGGTACTTTCATGCGCAATTGCGCCGGGGCCTGCATCTTTAACATCCATTCCATTTCTGTTCTGGCTTCTGCCATAAGATCTGACAAATTCGCCATTGCCGCGCCTTGATCATTTAGGGTCGTAGGTAGCTTGAGCTTACCGGCTGGGAAAGCGGTGCTTAGCGTGCCCTTGGTTTGCAAACGTTCAATCATGTTTTGCAATGTCCATAAAGCGACACCACCATTGACTACATATTTGCCATGATCTGCTGCATCGTACCAACCGCCGGTAACATCCTTCGTATAGGTATAACAATCTGCAACACTGTTACCCCAGTTATTCCCATGTAAATCAATGTTACTGGCACCATTAGCCCAGCATCCTGCCGTATCTGGTTTATGACCGGCGGCGTGCGACATAGAGTCGTTATCATAGTTATAACCAAGCGGGGCGATGAATGATGGTGCTATAGCGACTCCACTACGCTGGTGATAAAAGGTGTAGAGCGCATCATTTTTTAGGTTTTGGTACGGAGAAGTTTGGATATTAATCACGGGACTCACTGCGACCCTGACACCTGCGCTATCAACTACATCTATATAGCAATCACTGCAGCTACTGTAACTAGTGTTCGTAGTAGATCGAGAAAAAATATAATACGTCTTACCATCTGGTGCCGTGTAGGGGCTGGGCGTAGCTTTCAAGTCAATCACAGATGTGGATTGAACCGGTTTGCCGTAGCTGGAAAAGTCGAGGTTGTAGGTGTACTCACCACTGTCCGCATCAAGAACTAAGGCATTCGCTGGAATTACCCCGCTATTGGGCGGGAAATAACTCGACTGGCCGCCGGTTCCTGTCCCACCAACGCTTTTATCCGTACCATCGGCATTTTTCTGCAAAGTATGGTTGCCATTTGCATCTTTGACCGGCAAGCCATTTGCACCCGTTACCACTGCATAGAAAGGAATGCTCACTGAGTATCCCGCCTGTGGAAATCCATTGCCCTTACGCAAACGCCATTTCAAACCAGATGTATTAGTGCCTTGCGGCAAGACCAAGGTTGCCATTTTATTGCCCAACATAGGGTAACCAACCGTATTTACAACCACACGGCTAGCGGCGAGGCTTTCAGGAACTTCCTGCAAACTGATCCCCGTCAAACACATAGAACCCTTGCCAGACGATGGCCAACGAAACTGTAAGGTAGAAGCTCCGATATTATTTTCACCGCTGCTATTCGTTAGCACAGGTGTTGTAAAGTCCACCACCATCGGGCTATTAACGCCTGGTTTATAGGCACCAAATACGTAGGGCGACATACTGAAATCTTTCAGTACATAAGAACCGCGCGTGCCGCTGTTAATAAATAGACTCACCCCTTCTGCTTTCGAGTACGTGGGGTCAGAAACAGGCACATTGGTAACATCCTTGAACGCATGGTAAGACAAGCGGTAGCGAGTACTCGCTTTCAAGTTTCCGATAGCAGTGGTTGAGAGCAAAACACCACCGGTACCGCTAAGACAAGCCCAGTTATGAGCCGTGGCACCATAACAACCAAACTGGCCACAGCCATAAGCTACTGCTTGTGTTTTTATTGGGGATTGAAGGTTGCTTCCAGCGCTCGAACTCCAGCCCGAAAGACTAGGGTTGAAAACGGAAGGGCCACCATGGACATAGGTGGCAGTACCAAAATTGCCGTAAGTGATTAGATTTGCTGTTTGAGCATGTACAGGGCTCACCAGTAAGCTAAAGCAGACAAATAGCCCGCCAAGCCACTTGAGCGTAGAAAGTGGATGCATGTTGACCTCGAAAATTAGTGTTATTAGGAATCAAGAATCAGTAGCCATTAAGGTTTTATCGCTACTAGACTCACAATGCCAAACAAAAAACACCCTGTCGTTCAAGGTCAAAAAAATCGCAAAGTTGAACGTACTAACTTACACAACAACCTGAGTTTGAACTCACATCACCCAAAATTTGAACTCACATCACCCAAAAAAAGGAGCCTCAAGGGCTCCGTCTTAACCAACAACAATACCGCATGAACTTACGCCGACTGATCGGGCCGTTCGCCCAACTCTTTTGCCATATCATTGGTTGCGCGAATTAACGCATCCACAATACCCAGCTCACGCGATGCATGACCCGCCTCGCGGATAATATTCAATTCTGAACCCGGCCAGGCTTTGTGTAGCAAGTAGGCGTTATCCAAGGGACAAATCACATCGTAGCGGCCATGTACAATCACGCCGGGAATATCGGCGAGTTTATGGGCATCGCGCAGAATTTGATTTTCTTCAAGAAAGGCGTTGTTCACAAAATAATGCGCCTCAATACGTGCAAGTGACAGCGCACGATGGGGCTCGGTAAAAGAATCTACCACATCTTGGTTGGGGCGCAAGGTCGCGGTACGGCCTTCCCACAATGACCAGGCTTTAGCGGCGGTCATTTGTTGAATTTGGTTCTCGCTGGTGAGATGACGATAATAGGCATTCATCATATCGTGGCGTTCATCTTCAGGAATCGGCTGAATAAAATCATCCCAATAATCAGGAAATAGACGACTTGCGCCCTCTTGATAAAACCACAGCAAATCCACTGGGCGACAGAGAAAAATACCGCGCAAAATTAAACCGAGCACACGTTCAGGATAAGTCTGGGCATAAACCAAACTTAGTGTTGAACCCCAAGAGCCGCCAAACAAAACCCACTTATCAATGCCCAAGGTAGTGCGAATAAATTCTATGTCTTCAACTAATTTTTGTGTGCTGTTGGTTTGCAATTCAGCATGGGGACGCGAGCGGCCTGAACCGCGTTGGTCAAAAAGTACTATGCGATAGACTTCAGGATCAAAAAACCGGCGATCATATTTACCGCAACCCGCACCCGGGCCACCGTGCACAAACAACACGGGGATACCATCAGGATTACCCGATTCATCCACATAGAGTTCATGGGGTGCTTCTACTGCAATAATATGGCGTTGGTAGGGTTTTATCTCAGGGTAAAAAGTATGCATAGACTGACCTTGTTATTTGCATGAAACTTTACAGGCATCAAAAAGCGACGCGAATTACAAAGCGTCAGAGCCATTTTTGGCCGAAGCAATGCACTAAAGGTAGCACAGAGACTAGGTGATGAGGCGGACTTTTTAGCACAATCCATAGGCAAATCAATAAATAAGAGCGCCTATATACGCCCTACTGACATTTATTGACAGCCGCTCGTGTAAACTTTGCACAACTCAGTCCAATTAATCCAACGCAAACCAAGATCGAGCACTCCATGCAACGCGCCGAACGCCTCTTCCAATTGCTGACATTGTTGCGCAATCGCCGCACTGTGATGACAGCAAAACAATTGAGCGATCATTTACAGGTATCTGAGCGCACGATTTATCGCGATATACAATCCCTCAGCCTATCTGGCGTGCCCGTTGAGGGCGAAGCGGGCGTTGGCTACCGGCTTTCACACCGCTACCAGCTCCCACCACTGATGTTTGACCGTCACGAAGTAGAAGCGCTCTTGCTTGGCGCGCGCATGGTAAGCAGTTGGGGTGATACGGATATGGCCGCCCACGCCAAGCAAGCCATGCAAAAAATATTATCGGTACTACCGGATCACTTGCGCCACAGCGATGAGAATTTGCCGCTACTTGTCCCGCACATGGAAGACGTACAAAAGTTTTACACCGCTCATAGCCAAGCGATTCGTGAAGCGATTCGCTCACGCCAGCGCATTAGCATTGACTACACCCGCGCTGACGGGCAAATATCAACACGCACTATTGAGCCACTAGGGTTAGTTTTTTGGGGCAAGGTATGGACGCTGGTCGCCTGGTGTCAATTGCGCAATGATTACCGCACCTTCCGGTTAGACCGCATTAATGACTTACATGCATTAGCCGTTTTTTTTGAAACACACGACACTAAAAGCTTGAAACATTTTTTAGCCTTGATGAAAGAGAAGCATCAACAAGACGATAACTGTAGAGATTAAGACTATGACTGACATAAAGCGCTGCCCTTGGTGCGGAACTGACCCGCTCTATATGGACTACCACGACAATGAATGGGGCAAACCGCTCTACGACAATCAGAAACTCTTCGAATTTTTAATTTTGGAGGGTGCACAAGCAGGGCTGTCATGGATCACCGTACTGCGCAAACGCGAAAACTACCGCAAAGCTTTTGATGATTTTAATCCAGTAAAAATAGCGCGCTATACCGAGGCAAAGAAAGCCAAGCTGTTATTAAACGAAGGCATTATTCGCAATCGCTTAAAGATCGACAGCGCCATTAAAAATGCACAAGCCTATTTAGCCATGCAAAAAAATGGCGAAGACTTCAGCGAGTTTTTGTGGAGCTTTGTGGGCGGAAAACCCAAACACAATAAATGGAAGAGTATGAGCCAAGTACCTGCTTTTACAGCAGAGTCAGATGCTATGTGCAAAGCCCTTAAACAGCGCGGATTTAATTTTGTAGGCAGTACCATTTGCTATGCGTTTATGCAGGCGACTGGCATGGTGAATGATCATCTTATAGATTGTCACCACTACAACACACAGCAAAACATGTAACAAAATCGCGATAAAATAAAGAATACTATTTAGCAAGTAAGGTAAACAACCATGTACGACTCTAGCGCTGACGACGAACCCAACCTGCATTATCTCTTTGTCTATGGCACCTTGCGCAGTGCTTGCGAAACGGGCGCGCACAAACAATATTTACACCGTGCCGATTTTATCTCCCCCGCCAAAATTCGCGGCCAACTATACATGGTGGATTACTACCCAGGCTTAGTCTTAAGCGAAACAGAACAGTGGGCGATGGGAGAGGTATATTTATTAGAAGATGACGCACAACTGCACGATTTGGATGTTTACGAAGGCTGCGCAAAAAAATCGCCACAACCCCATGAATATGAACGCCGCATGACGCAAGTGGTACTAAACAGCGGCGAACCTATGGACGCGTGGGTGTATGTTTACAAACAGGAGACCGAACATTTACCACGAATAAACTCTGGAGACTTTCTCAATCGCTATTAGCTTCCTCTAAGGGCAACACCACATAAAAGCGAGAACCTACGCCTTCTGTAGAAACAAATCCTATAGTGCCGTTCATTTTCTCAACAAGCTCTTTTGATATCGCCAAGCCCAAGCCGGTGCCACCTATTGCGCGCGAGTCCGACGAATCGGCCTGAGAAAACTTTTGAAAAATTCGCCCATGAAAGCTTTCTGGAATACCTTGGCCGTGATCGATGACTTCAATTTTTACCTTATCGACACTCACATCAAGGTTAATGATGACCTCTTCTCCTCTGGGTGAAAATTTTGCCGCATTAGAAAGAAAATTAACCAGCACTTGGTGCAACCTGCGCGCATCTACCTTAACCAGCAGATATTCATAGCGCACACCCAAGACAATATGAACACCGCATTTTTGGGCGTAGGATGTCATAGCTGAGATGGCATCATCAACAATAGGCATTAGCAGTTGAACCTCTAGATCCAACGCTAATTTTCCCGCCGATAACTTATCAATATCCAACAAGTCATTAATTAGCTCAGCCAAGCGTTGGCTATTTTTTTGCGCTATATCCAACAATTTTAATGCCGGCTCTGGCAAAGCCCCAAGCTGACCACTGATGGCAAGCGATAGCGCACCACCAACTGCAGTTAATGGGGTTCTAAGCTCATGGCTCACAGTAGAGACAAACTCACTTTTTAAACGATCATTTTCTTTAAGCTGTTCGCGCATGCGCTTCACATTGGCCAACAGCGAATCGTTATGTACCGTTTCAATGTGATAATCCAAATCGCCACGTGTAATCGCCTGCACCACCTCAGTTGCATAGTAGGGTTCTCCCCCCAGTTGCAGCAGTAATTTTCGAATAAAGGTAATACACACAAATGCCACTATTAAGGTCAATAACAACACATAGGACAAAAGCGCAAACATGGAATTTTTACTGGCAAGTTTCCGGTCATTTAAAATGCCGTCTAGCCTATCAATCGCAAAATGCGCATAACTAAAGTAACTGTTAAGCCCAAACGTAAAAGCTGCGTAAAACTCCTCAGGCGGATAAGACAGCGTCTCAGCGTCTACCACCTGACGCGCGGTTAACTCAATGATTTTTTGGTACTGGGTATTGATGGCTAGATAGTTTTGCGCAATTAACTCCCCCCCTCTCACCCCAGCGGCAGCTTTTTTGATGCCCGCATTCAGCATACCCATTTGCGTTTGGCTCATGAGCACAAGCGACCTGACCTGCATACGCTCTTCTGCAGTCGCCTTGCCCTTGGTAAGCAAGTCAACGCCCGATGCACGAATTTTACCCAGGGTTTCGGTCAATTCTGGCAAGCGCATTAAACTCGCCTCAATTAAAAAATAACCGTCAGCCCCAGGGTCTAATGAGAGCTGATAGAAATCCAAAATCGATTGCAAAAATTGCAGCTGTGCGTAAATGAGTGCCGAATGCAGCGTAAAGCTTTCCCTTGGATCAACCTCCTTTTGCGAAACTTTACGGTGCACCTCATGCCATTTAGCCACTAATTGCGCAAAAGCTTCACTGTGTAATGGGTTGGGGGGGTGCTTATCAAAATATACCTCATAGGCAAAAATCGCGGCCTCAAGCTCTTCTGCTTTGCTGCGCCGTTCATTTTTGGGCATAGATTCATCTTGCAGATAGCGGGCAGAAAGCCCTCTATGTTGTTGAGTGCGTTGAATGATATTCAGCATAAGGTGCGCCTGCGGCAGACCTTCTTGCTCTTTCGCCGCAAATGCCAAGGATTTATTCACCTCATTCCAGTAGAGCGCAGTCGGCATTGCAATAACAGCGAGACAGAGCAACCCTAAGCACGCAAATTTTTTCCATAGCGCAATGCGCCTTAAGCGGGTCACGAGCTTCATAAAAGGCCTAATAACGTGGTGATAGATACAAGATGCGAAGAAACTGTTAAACCGAACTGCAAATTAGCGCGTATATCATCCTCAAAGCTTAGTCTAGATTTTGTTGCAGACAGCTTTTTGCCAGATAAAAACATCCCTGTTACAGTTGTGCGACTTACGTGGCAAGCTCATCTAAAAAACATCTAAAACTGCCTATTACAAAGAGGCCAGAGAGAACCAAACTGCATGAAAAATAAATACCTTTCCGTCACCGCCAATATTGATCCCCTATTCCACCAAGCAAAACCGGCGACCACCGGCGTACTACTGGTCAATTTAGGCACACCCGACGCCCCCACCGCTCCCGCATTGCGCCGCTATCTTGCAGAATTTTTAGCCGATGGGCGAGTGATTGAAATCCCCAAAGTTATTTGGATGCTGATTTTGCACGGCATTATTTTGCGCGTACGCCCTAAAAAATCTGCTGCCAAATATGCCACCGTTTGGACTGACGAAGGCTCACCGCTACTCGCCATTAGCAAGCGTCAAACCTCTGCTGTGCAAACACAACTTGGAAATAGCGCAAACGTAAAATTAGGTATGCGCTACGGCAACCCTTCAATACAAAAAGTACTGCGTGAATTTCAAAATGAAGGTGTGCGCAAAATTATTGTGCTGCCGATGTACCCGCAATATGCCGCAGCAACCACAGGCTCAAGTTTCGATGCCGTTACGCGCGAACTACAAAAATGGCGCTTTGTACCCGAATTACATTTCATTAACAATTATTGTGATAACCCACTTTTTATTGATGCCTTAGCCGCAAGTATTCAAGAAGATTTTAATCAGAACGGCAAGCCAGAAAAACTATTGCTGTCTTACCACGGCATGCCGAAACGCAATTTGGATTTAGGCGATCCCTATTTTTGCCTCTGTCAAAAAACCACGCGCTTGGTTGCAGAAAAACTAGGCCTACTCAAAGACGAATACCTCACCACCTTCCAATCACGCTTTGGCTACGCCGAGTGGCTGCAACCTTATACGGATAAAACGTTGGAGGAGCTGGCAAAGAGCGGCACAAAAAATGTTGCCATTGTCTCTCCTGCATTCAGCGCAGACTGCTTAGAGACTTTAGAAGAATTAGCCGTAGAAAATCGCGACATTTTTATGCATGCTGGCGGCGCAGAATATCGCTATATACCCGCGCTGAATGATCGAGAAGATCATATTGGTGCGCTAGTCGCCTTAATAAAAAAACTCGCTTAGCTTTGCGACAGATTAGGTGGCAGCGTGATGATGGATAAACTCACGGCCTTTCAGAAGATATGTGATGGGGTGATGAGTAAGGCGGTTTGATCCCACATGGATGCTTTCATCTAAATAAAAAAACAGCCAGAGATACTGGCCATTTTTTGATACTTTGCCCAATAACTCCCAAATTTCACCTTACTGTCAGGTCGATGTCGCCCCGTTTCGTGGTATTTTTTTATGCAAGAGACGATCATGCGCCCACACCCTACTGACAGGAGCCCAACATGCGAGTGAGAGAACTTAGATTACAGCGAGGCTGGTCGCAGGAGCAACTCGCCGGCTTGGTTGATGTCAGCGTGCGCACCATCCAGCGTATTGAACAGGGATTCAAACCTTGCCTTGAGACTTCAAAGGCACTGGCGTCCGTATTAGAAGTGGATATCGCCACATTCACTACCGATACAACACACGTACAAGAAACCAGCACAACCAAACAAACCGATGAAGAAGCCGTTGCCCGTCTCTATGTGAAAGGCGTTAAAGAGTTTTATGGCCACCTAGTGATCTACCTCTGCTTCGCAGTGATTTACGGATACCTCACTATTTTCCACGGCATGGGCGATACCTCTATTATTTTATTTGGATTGAGTTTCTGGGGTTTTGGGTTGCTTATCCAAGGCTTGGTAGCCTTCGAAAAAATCAGTCTCATGGGATTAGGTTCTCGGTGGGAAGAGCAGGCTATTGCCAAAAAACTCGGCCGCAAGCTCTAGTCATTTGCGCTGAACCTTTCCTAAAACAATCAACATCTATTATTGCTTCGCCCCTGATATCCAGACGCCTCGGAAGGAATTACTCATGCTGAAAAAAATATTCAAATTTCTCGCACTTGCCCTATTTATTATTGTGATAGCGGCAAGCATTTACTTATTTTCAAAAATAGGTCATAGACCCGAGCAACCTCCAAACGCACATTCATTCACCGTGGATGAAAACTATCATGCAGCCAGTTTGAAAGCAGAAGCCTGGCTCACATCACTTTATACGCAAAACCAGTTACCTTCCCTCTCAGCCGCAGTCAGTCGCGATGGGAAGTTAGTATGGGTTGGCACTATTGGCTATACCGATTTAATAAACAAAATACCGGCCGACAACAACTCACTTTATCGCATTGGCAGTATTTCAAAATCGCTCACCGCCGTAGCCGTCATGCGTATGAATGAGAAAGGGCTTATTGATATCAACCAACCCTTTAATCATTACCTGCCCAATTTTGGCTCTGGCAATGCAAAATACACACTTAAGCAACTGTTAAGCCATCAAGCGGGCATTCGGCATTACAACAAAACATTTTCTGACAATTTCAATACGAAGGAATATTCCAGCACGCGGGAAGCTGCCACCATGATTGAGAACGACCCACTCTTATTTTCGCCCGGCAGTGCATTTCATTACAGCACCTACGGCTACACCCTGGCATCACTCGCCATGGAAACAGCCTACAAATTACCGTTCGAAGAGATTGTGATTCAAGAAGTTATTAGCCCTGCAAAGATGATGTCAACGCATCCGCACAAAACCCATCCATTACACAATAAAAATATGACGCAACCTTATTGGTTGGTGAGCAATACATTATTTGAAGCACCCGAAGAAAATGTGTCGCACAAATACGCAGGCGGTGGTTACGTCTCCACGCCATCAGATCTTGTAAAGTTCGGGGCGGCACTAATTTCCAATGAATTGATAACACCCGAATCCAGAAACCTTTTATGGTCACCTGTTCCGCTGATGAACGGCACTATAAACAAGGAACACTACGCATTAGGTTTTCGAATGGGAGAGGATAAATTCGGGAAGTTTGCTCATCACGGAGGAACAGCCAATGGTGGATATTCTTTTCTATTAATTTACCCCGATATAGTCGTTGCATTCTCTGCTAACTACTCGCCGGACGCCTCGGGTTTTGATCGATTGAAAGCCGCCAAAAGTTTAGCGGATGTATTTCGGTAACAACACTAGAAAAGTCATCTTCATGCAATAAGGATGACGTTTCACCTACCCTATATTTAACGCGGCAAATGCTTCGGCAAAATGCGGTTTAACACTTCTGCAATATAACCCAAAAACAACGTGCCCATGCTGGAGCGGTAGTAATGCGGGTCGCGATTACCGATGGCGAGTAGGCCGAATTCAACAACAAATTTACGCGCAATGGATTAGGCGGCAGAATGATGATGGATAAACTCACGGCCTTTCAGAAGATATGTGATGGGGTGATTAGTAAGCCGGTTTAGGTTTTTAAAAAAACTAGGCAAAAATCTAATCAAAGTCACAAAAAAGTTTACCCGCCACACCTGAAGCTTCCTCACTAACTACAACACCGTCCTTATATCTCTGTAAACAATTATCAGAACCAAGCCCAAAATTTATCCATTCACCATCGCGTTTATTATTTTTATACTGACCTCGTAAAATTAATCTCCATTGTGAGGCTTCGTAATTATATAAATAGCGTTTATATTCTCCTTCCAACTCCACTTTTAAGTTCGGTGCCACAGGGTATTTTGATAACGAACAACTATATTCTAGATGATCCCAAACGAGCCACTGTCGTTTAAAAAGTCCATTGGCACACTCAAACTTTGGAAAATCATATTTTTTTGTTACAACTGGCTCATCCAACAAATTCCCGCTATCAAGATCAATTCGCCTCACCGTTTCAGGCTCACCTGACGCAACCCAATTATAATAAGCACGATCTGGCTTCTCTTTGGTTGCATTCATTAAAGGCGGTATTTTCATTCGTAAAATAAGTTGTTGTTTTGTAAGCTCATAATTACCCATCCAAGGAACATAGAAAAAATTTGGCTGGATTTTAGCAAATTCGGAAGGTGATATAACTTTATATACAGAATCAATGCTCCATTTCAAAAACCCACTTTGATCGTATCCAACAATCAAATATTTCTCGCTATACCTATCATCCAATGTCACCACGTTAAGTCCGTCATCACTGATTAGTGCATTAGGAGGGTAATAACATGCCATGTTTTTTGCCACATAAGCCTTGAAACATTGCCTTTATTTTCTTTCAACTCACCATAGCAATAATTTTTATTCAACTCCGCCTCTTTTAAATATAACGCCGAATCAAAATAGGTAAAGTAATAAACATTTCTATTGGCGGCATAAATAGTCAGCTCAAAATTTTTATTTTTTGAGTGAAAAGTTATTTTATCTGGATGTATCCAAGACTCAGCAAATGCACAAGAAGAAAGAAAGATGACCAGGGCTACAAATATTTTTAATTTCATACCAATCTAATTACCCTCCATGCTTTTATAACTTACGGCGCAATGCTTCACGATTGACGCCCTTCGAGTTTGAGTTTTAGATTATTGAGGAATGAATTACCAAGCAGACATAGGGAAACAAAGATAAAAAAGCATCAGATTTATATGGGAATTGTCATCCCGCTTCGCAAGGATGACAATTCCCTACTTAATGCTTAACGAGGCAAATGCTTCGGCAAAATTCTATTCAACACTTCTGCAATATAACCCAAAAACAACGTGCCCATGCTGGAGCGGTAGTAATGCGGGTCGCGGTTGCCTACTGCGAGTAAGCCAAATGCGTTGCCGTGAACGAGGGGGACGGTGGCTACTGAACCGATTTCTTCGGCGTATTTGCCAAAGATAAATTGCATTTCTTTTGCGCCAAGCGTGCCGCACATGGCGCGGTTGCTTTTGAGAATGGTGCCAATATTCTCACGTGCTTGCGCAAGAGAAACGACGTGTGCTTGGCTGCTGGGAATTTTGTCGATATTGCCAAAGAAAAATAAACTGGTGTATTGGATTCCAAAATCTTTATCGAAGCAGTAATAAAGCGCGTCAACAATATCGCCAAGGTCTTGGCCTTCCAACAAGGTAAGCACAAGGCGTTTGGTTTTATCAAATAGCTTATCGTTTTCGCGCGCGTTGTCGAGCAGTTTGCTTAGGCGATGACGCATATCCATATTGCGTTCACGCAACACAGAAATTTGTCGTTCGATTAAAGAAACCGCACTGCCGCTTTCGTGCGGCAGCGATAACTCTGCAAGCAAATCTGGGTAGGCTTCAAAAAAATGCGAGTTCTCTTGCAAGAAAGCCGCAACTTGTTCTGGCTCTAAAGGATCGGCAAGTGTTTTATTATTATCGTTCATCGACTCATCACCTATTGTATTAATACTTCCGTTAAATATTAACTTGCCCGTGAAATACGGTTGTGGCTGGCCCCGTCATAATTACCGGATGGCCTTCACCCTCCCAAGTGATATGCAAACTGCCTCCAGGCAAATTTACTTTCACACTTTCATTTAATAAATTGCGCAAACGCCCCGCAACAACTGCAGCACAAGCGCCGGTACCGCAGGCGAGTGTTTCACCAGCACTGCGTTCAAATACGCGCAAATCAATTTCATTAGCAGAAATTTTTTGCATAAAGCCAACGTTCACACGCTGCGGAAAACGCGCGTGGTGCTCAACCCGTGGGCCAATAATTTCTACGGGCGCTTTGTTGACGTTATCTACCAACATAACCGCGTGTGGGTTACCCATGGATACTGAAGAAATCTCCAAGGTTTGACCATCAACATCCAACTTGTAGGTTGCGGCTTTAGCATCGGCAACGAATGGAATGTCCTGCGGCACTAAACGCGGAATACCCATATTGACACTAACTTCACCTTTCTCGGTAACGTGCAACTCAATCAAACCGCCAGCGGTTTCTACTTTAATTTTGCGCTTGCCCGTTAACCTGCGTTCACGCACAAACACAGCAAAACAGCGCGCGCCATTGCCGCAGTTTTCTACTTCGCTGCCATCGCAATTAAAAATTCTGTAGCGGAAATCCACGTCGGGATTTTCGGGGTGCTCAACCAATAAGAGTTGATCGCAGCCGATGCCAAAATGACGATCCGACAACTGACGAATTTTTTCGGGCGTTAAACGCACGCTCTGACTTATGCCATCGATCACGATGAAGTCATTGCCAAGGCCATGCATTTTGCTAAAACGTAAGCGCATTTCTCATTTCTCAAATGTTAAGAGCTTAACCCCCTCCAGCTCCCCCTTGGAAAGGGGGAGCGTCTTAGTCCCTCCCTCTTTTCAAGGGGGAGGTTAGGAGGGGGTTAAAACTATTCAGGTATTACCGCTTCACCACGCAACATATCATCTATGGTTTCGCGTGCGCGCACCAAGTGCACTTGGTCGCCATCCACAATCACTTCTGCCGCGCGGCCACGGGTGTTGTAGTTGGAACTCATGCTAAAACCATAAGCACCCGTAGACATCATGGCCAGCAAATCACCGGGTTCAATGGCCAAGTCGCGGTCTTTACCCAAGAAATCGCCAGTTTCACAAATAGGGCCTACCAAATCCCATTTTTTGGCTTGCTCCGCACGGGGTTTAACCGCGCGAATATCTTGCCAGGCTTGGTACAGCGATGGGCGGATATTGTCGTTCATGGCCGCATCTATAATCGCAAAATTTTTGTGCTCGGTAGGTTTTAAATATAAAACCTTGGTCAAGAGCACGCCAGCGTTAGCGCTAATGGAACGGCCGGGTTCAAACATTAAACTCAATTTGCGATCGCCCAATTTAGCCTTCAGCGCAGCCATGTAATCAGAAACTTCTGGTGGGGTTTCGTTGCGATAGGTCACGCCCAAACCGCCACCCAAATCCAAATGGTGGATATGAATGCCGTTGGCTGCCAGCTCGTCAATTAAACCCAAAACGCGATCGAGCGCATCCAAAAATGGCGTCAATTGAGTCAACTGCGAACCGATATGGCAATCCACACCTTGAATCGACAAGCTTGGCAGTTGTGCCGCACGCGCGTAAACCGCTGGCGCGCGTTTAATGTCGATACCGAATTTGTTTTCTTTGAGGCCCGTGGAAATGTAGGGATGGGTATTAGCATCCACATCGGGGTTCACGCGCAGAGAGATATTCGCCACCATGCCTTTTTCAGCCGCAACCTGTGCGAGCACTTCCAGCTCGGCTTCTGATTCTACGTTGAAGCAGAAAATACCGACATCCAACGCACGCGCCATTTCTTCTGGGGTTTTACCCACGCCAGAGAATACGATTTTGGCAGGGTTGCCGCCCGCTCGCAGTACGCGCTCAAGCTCGCCCATAGACACAATATCGAAGCCCGCGCCGAGTTTGGCGAGCAAGTTCAAAATGCCGAGATTGGAGTTAGCTTTAATCGCGTAACAAATCATGCCGGGATGCGAACCCAAGGCTTGCGAATAAGACAAATAATGTTGGGTAAAAGCCGCGCGGCTGTATACGTAAGTGGGGGTACCAAAACGCTGCGCAATGGTGGAAAGTGATGTGTCTTCTGCGTAAAGCTCGCCATTGCGATCAGTAAAATGTTGCATAAAAAACTCTGTTTACTCTAAAAGATAATCTGGGTGATTTAATGGCCGGTCGCATCTTGCTTGGTGGCAGGAGCGGGAGCGGTTTTAGGTGCATCTGGAGTGGGCTTTGCTGGCTGGGGCAAATAAAGCGAGCCTTTTTGGCCACAACCCATCAATACCAATGCCGTTAAAAGTACTATAAAGCTGCAAAACAGCGATGATTTTTTCATGTAAGACACCCTTATAACAACTCTTAAACTCTTCCAACTTTACTAAAACTACGCACCTAGGCACCTAATGCAGGCTCCCATTGGAATTCAATAGGAACTTAACAGAAATTTAAACGACGGGCAGTATAACCTCAATAATGCAGGCCGGCTATGAATCGCGCAGGCCAAAACCTATGCACTTTTTTTGGGTGGAGGGGCGAATAAGGCGTGCTAGCTGGTCAGTTCTGGGGCTTGGCGGATCTGGCGATATTCTGAGGGCGTTTGCCCAACGATTTTTTTAAAGAAGGTATTAAAGACCGATTTACTGTTAAAGCCCACCTCCAAATAAACATCGGTAATCGTCTTATCTTTGTTTTTAGGGTCGATCAAAATTTTCTTGGCTTCTTCAATGCGGTAATTATTAATGAATTCGTAAAAATTATTATCAAAATGGCGGTTGATAATCATGGATAAATCGCGTGCGGAAATGGCCAATTTTCCAGCCAAAATATCCAAGGTGATATCCGCCATCAAATAAGGTTTATCGGCGCGCATAAGACTGTCGATTTTTTCAGCGTATTCGGGGTTGAGCAATTTTTCTTGCACCGGCTTTTTGGCCTGCTCCGGTTCTTTTTTCTGGCGGACAGCTTCAAAGTTGGCAAAATAGCGCATGCTGGTAAACACGAGAGTGCACACCAATAGAAAACTGACGTAATAACCACTCAAACCAATAAACTCAATAATCGGCAAATCAACTTGATGAAAATTAAAATCAATAACCAAGCCAATGACTTTTGCCACCGCTAATGAAGCCTCCATGAAGGTAACCGTTAAAAAGCCAACCACGAGTAACTTCAACCAAGACACATCCACTTTTTCAATATTCGAGTGAGTCGCTTTAAGCAGATCTTTGTACTTTAAAATAAGCCTGAAACAAGCAATACAATAAACGACACGCAAAAATTTGCATAAAAAATCTGCGGTAATGTAGTTAGTACTGTAAACAAAAATTTCGTTATTAATCCAATCCAAGCGTTGTGCGAACGGATAGCGGAAATAGGTGGCGACCATAAAAACTGCAAATAGCGTAATGGGAATTAAGTGGTAGTAATCTTTTCTGCGAATATGAAAATCACGAAATATAAGCGACTTCACGTAAAAATATAGAATTGCGGCATCCACATAATAGGCAAAACTACCTAAAAAATAGATCTGCGGAATGTGCGTGCGAATAGTCACTTTAAAGCTTGCGCCCCAGAGCATGAGTTCATGTAAAGGAATAATCGCATGAGCTAACAAGAACGCGGCGAGAAAATAATTGCTGATATTTTTGGGAGGATTAGTGGCCATCAAGAGTGCGGAAAACAACACACACAACATGGCTGTCATTAACAGGATGACATCATGGAAATTGAAAACGACCTGATTCATTACTCACCCTCTCTTGCTCAGACATACTCAATCGCGTTCTTTTTAAATGTGCGCGCCTAGATGCTGTTTCTTGTAGTTATGCTCAGCTGTTAGTCAAACTGACATGTAAACAAGCTAATTGGGAAGCTATTATGGCAAAAAATACCTTTGTCATGCAGAAAATTAAGCGTTTTATAACAAACTTGGCTAAGTCTATAAAGAAACCCCTTCACTTCCATCTTGAAACAGTAAAAGAAAACAATACTCATCCTTTTTCAAGTGCGCTTTGCCTGATGTCACCGCACATACCGCAACACCTGCCCGCCAAAGGGTTTATCTAAATAAGTCTCAGTTTCTGGTTTGTGCTGGCTGTGCACAAAGCCTAGCCTAATCATCTTTTTGCTAAAGCGCGCGTGATGGCCTCTGCCTGGGTCTACCACAATAATTTCGCAGTGTGTTGCGGCGTGTTGTTGTAAAAAGTGTGCCAGTAAATCCACGTGTTCGCTTTCGTATAAAAGATCGCTGCCAATAATCACATCAAATTTTCCCAAGCTACTCTGTTCATCTGCCCAACCCGTGCGTACAAAGGGTATGTGTTCGCCGTGATTGAGCCGTACGTTTTCATCGAGAAAGTTTCCCGCTTCTGGGTGGTAGTCGGTAGCGGTGATATCAGCATGGCGGTTGTTGAGTAGGTGGCTGGCGAGGGCTATGCCGCAACCGACTTCTAAAATACGCTTATTAGCAATATCGAAATCCAGCATGCGGTGCGCGAGCACTTGGCCGGATGCCCAGAGAATCCCAAACAGCGGCCATGCAGCGGATGAAATCCCCAAGTTGGCGGCTTCATCCTTATCGTCGGAGAATTCCTGATTGTCGCGCAGGCTGCGCAGGTGAATGTCTATGCCGCCAAATTCAATGGTTTGATAGCGGAAGCGTAATGATGACATTGCCTAAACTCTGAGGTTAGGCGTGGCTAGCAACATTGAGTCTGATTCGCTACGCGGGAGCGCTAGAGTACAGTGAAATGCGAGATTGGGTTGGGAGATTTCGTTACACACTATTTTTGATTTAAGCGACATAGATTAAGATGGCCCGGCGACATTGAGATCGCAGTGGCCATTCAAATATCACAGCAAATATCAGGAGAGGAAAATAATGAGCTTTGGGATTAAAACTAAGGAATTACAGGGCGTTTATATATCAGGCGCAAGTTGTGCCAGTTGTAATACCGCCGCTTTACGCAACACGGGCACTATTAAACTGTTTCATGTTTGGGGTATTCCTTTATTCCCTGTGTGGGCGAGCTCACTGGTGGCCTGTGCGGGTTGCAGCAGTGTGATTAAGATTAAAAATGCATCTGAAGATGTGCGTCATAAAGCTAACTCGGTAATTACACCTAAAGCGTTGTTGAAGTCATCATGGGGGCTGTCGCTGCTTGTGCTCGCGATAATTGGTTTGATGTATTTGGGCTACACCAGCAGCCAGGAAAAACAGGCTTTTGTGGCGGCACCACAAGCGGGTGATATTTACACCGTAAAAATTGCTGCATTTGTGCCCGATGGCAGCCCCAGTAATTATCCCTATGGTATTTTTAAGGTGATCAAGGTGGATGGCGATAAAGTGAGTTTTGTGGTGGCAAGCAACACCTATGGCGACTTAAAAAGTGTGCGTAAGTCATTAAGTGACGATGGCAGGAAAGCAGATTTTTATAGCGACTTTCAAATTGAATCTGATCTTACCGCGTTAAAAACCAAGTTAGATACTGGCGCCATTAACGATATTGATCGTTAAATTTTTGTTTATCTAGTGATGAGGCCCCGCAATTTTCACAATGAATTTTGCGGGGCTTTTTTGTT